>CAWUIU010000308.1:0-4570 GCA_963922285.1 uncultured Oligoflexia bacterium
TGATGGGTTCAATTTATCTGAACACTCTCGTTATCGAGAAAATATCACAGATAACTGGGTTCTATCTAAGCTACAAACTCTTAAAAAGAATATCGAAAAAGAAATGGCCGAGTACAAGCTCTACAATGTTGTACCTGCCCTCTTTACTTTTATCGAAGATCTTACCAACTGGTATATCAGACTTAACAGAGGAAGATTCTGGGGCGACGGTCTTACAGAAGATAAGAGAGAGGCTTATACAACTCTTTATACAACTCTTAAAGAAGTCACAATTGCCATGGCTCCATTTGCACCTTTCTTAGCGGAGCATATTTTCTTAGAGCTTAAGAAATTTGAAAGCTCAGAAGAAGCTGAATCCGTTCACCTACATGACTACCCTGTTGCTGATGAATCAAAAATTGATACAGTTCTGGAAGATGCAATGGATCGAATGCAACAAATTATTCTTCTTGGTCGTCAAAAGAGAAATCAAGTGCAAATCAAAGTTAAAACGCCAATGGCCTCTTTAACGATTATTCATAAAGATCAAGCATTACTTGATGAAATCAAGAAGCTTGAAGGGTATATAAAAACAGAACTTAATGTTAAGACGATTAACTACTCTAACGAAGAAGACAAGTTCATCAACCTTTATGCAAAACCTAATCTTCCAGTTCTTGGAAAAAGACTTGGAAAAGAAATGGGCAAATTTATGGGAATGATTAAAAATCTATCTTCTCAAGATGTCGCAAGAATTGAAGAGAGCGGATCAATTAATCTTGGTAGCCAAGACTTTACAGCAGACGACTTTTTAATATTCCGAGAAGCAAAAGAAGGAACAGAAGCTCTTTCTAATCGTTACATTTCGATTGACATGGATACAAATCTTAATGATGAGCTTATTGGTGAAGGTCTAGCAAGAGAAGTTGTTAACAGAATTCAACGTACGAGAAAAGAGTCTGGATTTAATGTTGAAGATAGAATTCAAATTGCCTTTAATGCTTCTGAAAAGCTAAAGACTGCCATTGAAACTCACGCAGAACACATCAAAAATGAAACTCTTACAAATGAGTTAAGTTGGTCAGATAAAACTGAATCACATGAATTTGATGTGGATGGAGAATCATTATCTATTACACTATCAAAATAAAGAGAGCTCCGCATAAGGAGCTCTTTTTTTATCTATATTTAAGATTATTAGAAAGTTTGAATATCTTGAACTAAAGTATCAAATTCTGAGTGAAGACTATTTTTCTTATTAGAGCTCTTCCCTTTCAGGCGGTAAGCTTTCTTTTTATCACCATTCATAACAAGACGAATTGATTGATTACCACCCTTTGTACTACCTACGAGCTGGCAAAACCCTTTTCCTATCTTCATTTTCACATTCGTAAATTCTTTTTTTAGCTTCTCACACTCAATATAAAGTTGTTCATTATTTTGAATCATTCCAATATCCGAGAGCTCAAAGACATTTCCTTTGTTTTTTTTCGAGTTTAAAGTTAGGAGTGTTTTATCAGCACCAACCTCATCTTGAATTTCAAAGTCAAATTCAATATCGTCAAAATCAAGTCCGACTCTTGACTCACTAAAAAGCACAACTGCCTGAGTGTTTATTGTTAAAAGAATTGCTAAAATAAGACTTATTTTCATAATAAATTCCATCTACGATCATGGACCATCTTGGTCAGTTATATCTCGAATTGTTTTTTTAAGTTTATCATTAGATAATACTCTTGCAAACATAGGAGTTATGAAATGAAAGTTTCTTTAGATTTTGGAATTCTTGTTCTAAGGATTCTCACCAGTTTACTTATGATTTTTCCACACGGATGGTCTAAGCTTGCCAACTTCACAACAAAATTGAATACCTTTCCAGATCCACTAGGTATTTCATCTCAGGCTTCTCTAACGGCAACAGTTTTTACAGAGTTTTTTCTATCAATTTTCATTCTACTTGGTATTAAAACGAGATGGTCAGCTCTACCACTACTCTTTACAATGTTAGTCGCAGCATTCATCGTCCATGGAAATGACCCTTGGATGAGACAAGAAAAAGCTGTCCTATTTGGCGTCGTTTACCTAAGCCTTTTCTTTACTGGCGGTGGTAAATTTTCCATCAAAGAGTAACTTGCCACTTTTATAGAATCAAACTTATGAATTGAGCAAAGAACAATAAATTTTCTCAATTCATAAAACATTGAAATTACAGCAATCCCTAGGATTTTATTCAGATATTCTTTTTTAGACATTCCTTTGATCTTAAAATTATAGAACTTATTCCGAAGAGAAGTAACAGACAGTAACAGGGACCGAATCATGAATTGCCAAAGCTTATTCAAAGGCACAGTAAACATCAAGTCTAAAAAAAAGACGTTAAAGAAGCTAAAGTTTAAATTTGAATATCATCCCTTTAAATTACAAGAAGTCATGATGTGCAATTTTAATAATATTGAATTTTGCGAAAAAGAAAAACACGACCTATCAGCTGCCCACCGACAAATCATCAGAAATTATCAAGAAATAAGTCAAAAAGACCTCAAGTTATTTGCAAAAGAACTAACTGCTCTTATCAACTCTTTAAATGATGAAATTATCGATATAGAAGCAAGTGATGCTGGAACATTTATTTGTCTTGCTGCCATCTACTCTGGAAGACTTAAAAACAAAGACATAATTTTTCATTTAAGAAGTAGTCCTATCAACTTATTTGATAGAACCTTTATCAAAAATAAAAATGCTGTCAAAAATGTAAAAATCAACTTCTGTGATAAGCAAGAAAGTTGGCTGAGAAACTTTACGAGCCTAAAAGATATTCCATCTGATTTTGGAATCTACCTCAGTGAACACGGTCCTGAAACTGAAGTAGCATAACTAAAATCACATTTAATTGACATATATTCAGTATAAAGCAATGATATTCTCATGAGAGATACAATTTTTGTTATTTTACTGATAGCTTCCTCCCAATATACTTTGGGCTCGTATCAATATTTTAAATTTAAACCTGAAAATGTAAAAATCTCAAAAGAAAGTTATCGTCGATACATAAAACCTCAAGCTAAAAACATTAGTACTGAGTTTTACTTTTTAGCAAAGAATGTTACCCCAGCAGTTGAGCCGATAAATCACTTTAGAAAAAAAGTGGTTACACTTATAAGCTCAGTTCAAGACCTATCCAATTGTAAGTCATCTGAAAGCTGTCATGAACAACAGCTCAAAGTTTTAAGTAAACTAGGTAATGAAACTCATAACCTTTTTAAAATTAACCAGAATATTTTTAGTGAATCTAAACTTAAATCTGACAAGTACGACAATTACTTAAACCTACTAGAGCAATCTCGGAACGTTCGTCAAATTCTCTTTAAACTTGAATCAAAAATTCAATTGTCCTACCTCTTACTCAACACTAATTTTGAAGCAAACTCTCCAAGCTTAAAGGAAGTTCAAATTGAACTTACACAACTGGAAAATATTATTAACCAAATGGTCGTTGAGTTACTACCTTCTCAGTATAAGGGTATATTTGATGAACTCCTTCATCACTTTATTATTCCTCTCGAAAAAAGAGTCATTCAAAAAAGTTCTTCTGAATGGCTTGTCAATAATCTTGGTAGATTAAATCTTGCTTGGAATACATTTCATATGAGTCTTGATAAAGGTGGTTTAAATTTTCCAAAGAAACATGTGAACCTTTTAAAGATTATGCACAATCGATGGAACTCAATTTTAAAGATAATTTTCTAGGGCTTTTGAAAACGAGCAGATTGGATTTTTCTCTTAATTTCTCTCTCTAAACTTAAAGTTAACTTTCCTGGAAGTGTAATAACACCTTCATTGGATTGAATACTAAACTCACCTAAGAGATCTTTCCCTATATAAGTAATTTGACTAAAAGAGAGAACGATCCTTCTCCCATCTCTTGTTGGTCCTTCAATAAAGTCAGGCATTACTTTGAAGTATTCTTTTCTTAGTATTTGAAATGTACGATACGTAAAAAATATAGAAAGAATTAGGAAGCTAAATAATGTCACAAAGAAAAATGTCTCTACGATATTGTGACCAAGATACTTTGGATCAACAAGGCCTATTAACATCTCCTTTTTTTCTTGCATGACAATTATAGAAAACGTAATTGCGACAACCAATGCAACAAAGAGTACTCCTACTCTTTTACCTAAATTTAATATACGAGATGTATTCGTTACTTTCATGACTATATTCTAACATGACCTGGTGCGCATTTTTAGATAGAAAAAAAGCCCCTAAAAGGGGCTCTCTTTTATAGAAAATCTTTACAAGTACTAGATTTTTGAAGATCTATTGTATTTCATAGATGCTTTCTTTCTTCTCTTAGCAGCTGCTGCTAACTTTTCCTTGTTTCGGATCGAAGGTTTCTTGTACTCTTGTCTCTTTCTATATTCTCTGATGACACCAAAAGACTCACAGAATCTCTTAAACTTCTTAAGAGCTCTTTCAGCTGGTAATCTCTCATCGATATCGATTTTGATAGAATAATCTTTTGACATGTCATTCACCTCCTTCCGTCATAAGATACAGCGCCTTAAGACGCTTGGACTCCTTTAACGAA
>CAWUIU010000309.1:0-4566 GCA_963922285.1 uncultured Oligoflexia bacterium
CTGTACAATAAAATTAAACACGACAACTGAAATAAAGGCATTACTTACATAAAGTCCCTCTTCTACCCATAAACTAACAAATGAGTGTGAAATAAAATGTAATGGCAGCAATAAGATAATCGATAATAGTAAAATAATTCTAGAAATAAATATCACATAATGATTGAATTTTGCTTGATCACCTTGATGATAAATCTCTCCAAGAGCTGCCCAGCTTGAATTTGAGATCACACTTGGCAATGTCGCTGCAATAGAAATGACCCGAGAACTTATGAAATATGAAGTAACTGCGATGGGACTCATAATAGTCGATATTATAATAGTATCGCTATATAAAGAAAATTTTCCTGTTAGGTGAACTATAAAATTAGCTTTTCTTAATTTATTTACTTCTTTGTTGATTTCATCAAATTGATCTTTATGAATTTCAATTTCTTTAATTTCATTTTTTGCTTGATACCAATAAAAGAGAAAACTAACAATCTGAGAAATTGAAAATCCGAAACATAATCCAACTAAACCAGTATTTAGATAGCCTAATACAAAGGCGATACTGGTAAATACAACGTTTTGAATTATGTTTCCAATTGCAACTTTATAATTTTGATTACTTGCTTCAAGAAAGCCTAAGTGAACCTTAAAAAAATAAGTTATAAAACATAGAGATAATATTAAAAATGATCCAAAGACTTTTACGAATTCAGTCTCTGAATTTCTTGTAAAATAAATGACAAGAGGACTACCCAGGATAAAAACAACTAGTCCAATTTTTATAAGTCTAAAATATAAACTTTGAGTGACGGCCAAGACTTCTTCTGTCTTTTTCCTATCCCCTTTTGATAATTTTTCATTTAGAACCACCAGAAATGATGAATAAAGTCCAACTTCTAGTAAATGATAATAAGAAAAATAATCGACAAAGACCCTATAAATTCCATAGTCTTCTTTTCCGACGTACTTAATAATCAAAGGGGTGAATAGAATACTTAACAGAGCCCCTAAGACAACTCTAACATTTCCAAAGAGAAAGTTCTTAAAGCTTTTCTTAGTTCTCATTAAGCCTTATCTTGTCCTCTACATATCAACCAACGAATATGAGAAAAAGTCTCTCTCTTTTCAGGCAATATTTTTGTTTGATCAACAATCTGAACATCATATTCGTGTTTATTTAGAATTGATAAACAGCCCTTTTCTTTATCTTTGCCATGGACTTCAATAATGAGATGTGGTTTTCTCGACTTAAGTAAATTAGATGCACCTTCTAGAGCACATATTTCTGCTCCCTCAATATCCATTTTAATAAAATCTGGAGTAAAAAAATCCTTACATGCTTTATCTAAAGTAATTGAGTCACTTGTATCTTCATTAGAAACAAAGCCTTTTTGAACCTTTATATCATAAGGGTTTTTAGAAAATACTTCTTGTAATTCTGCAATAGCCTCATCCTCACATTCAAAGGAAACAATTTCGGACCTATCTGAAAGCCTCGCCATCATCAAGGCGTTATAGCCGCCTTTACCACCCACATCAAAACAACGATAGCCTGGCCTTACTAGTTCTTTAAAATAAGGATTCAGCTCAAACTCATACATTCCTAAGAACTGACGAAAGTTATGATGAAAATCTATTTTCATCACATTTCCCTTCACAATTCCAAATGGAAGTCTTCTATATTCAGCACCTGATGGTAAAATAACATCCTTAATACTTTTTAAAGATTTTACTAATAAATTCATGAAATAACTCCTAATTTAGAGTCATTTTATCATCAATCAATAAAGGATTTTAGTCGAAAAAAATATTCACCGAGTATTTATCTCTGCTTTAAATTTGGTACTTAATTTCTGTAAGACTACATTTAAACTCGCCAGAATAACTCTTTGTTAGCTCATCAATATTCTTAGAAATGAATAAAGTCTTTCCATCTGACTTTATAATAAACTTATCCTCAGGAGTACCTCTAGATAAATCGACTCCAGAAAGTAGGCTCCCCTTATCATCTTTTTTAGCATAAAAAGATAGTTCTAAATCCCCAAAGCCTTCATCCTCAATAATAAAATCATCATTCAAATTTAGAGCAACAAACAGTCTATCTTTTTGCTCTACTAAATTACGAGAGTAAAGTTTTTGGATACATACATACGACAAATTAGAAATCTTCTTCTCTCCTGTGCTCGAAACAAGATCTTTACAGCTATAAATCTCTTGAGTAGCAAACAGCTTTTTGTCAATTCCAATCTTCTCACCACAGTCTATTGCTAAAATTGAAGTGTAAAATAAGTATATTAAAACTGTCTTGAATGAAGTTCTCATTTGTTCCTCTAAATGTTCTAAGTCTTTTATAGAAATATTTTACATGAAATTTATTCTATTTACTACGCAGCTAATTTTGATAGTTCATGAATTGTTTGTGTGGCATCTTTAATGAAGCGGGTGTGCTTTGCAGGCACTATAAAAACTTTCCCAAGTTCGAAGACGTCCGTTCCGGCTCCTGCCTCTCACGGACATACAAGTCATCCTGACCATAAAAAAGGCTCCGTAAATACGGAGCCCTAATATTTTCAAAGCAACAATGTACTTAGAAACAAGATTGTGTGTTCCGGTCCTATGCATATATCGAAACTTACATTTCAAAAGTTGGGACCTAACGGTGCATCCTATTGTTTGTCTTTGGGCAAACTATGCTGCACGCGTCTACTTCACCTTCCAGTAGTATTCAATAACTAGCTGTGGTTCAAAATCAAATGGTACATCAGTAGCAAGTGGGCGATCGATCATCTCTGCCGTCTTAGAATCACCACCAGCAATATTAAAACATGCTGGAACAGTAGCCATTCTTGGAGTTTCTTGATTTTGCTTATAAAGTTGGTTGTTATAACCTTTATCAGATAAAGAGATAACATCACCTTTTTTTACAATGTAAGAGGAACGGTCAACTTTTTTACCATTAACTCTAACTTGTCCGTGAGAAACCATTTGTGACGCTGCAAGAATTGAAGGTGCAAAGCCTGCTCTGAATACAACATTGTTGAGTCTTGACTCAAGAGTCGTTAAAAGAAGCTCCATCCAAGGTAGGTCAGAGATAGCTCTTTTTGATTGCTTTACATAAGTTACAAGTTGTCTTTCTCTTAGACCATAGTGATAAACTAACTTTTGCTTTTCTTTAAGACGAACAGCATAGTCAGAAATCTTCTTTCTCTTGTTTCCATGAACACCTGGTCCATAAGGACGTCTTTCTAAAGCTCCAGATTTACCAAGACCTGGAAGCTCAACACCTAGTGCACGTTGAATCTTAAAACGTGACTTACCTGTAGTACTCTTAGCCATATAAGCTCCTAAATTATGTACTTTGAAGGACATGGCAAGGTCACATCACATCTCGAAACTCACGCTTCGGCCTTCAAAATACTAGTTAAACTTGAATGCGACTGAGAGAATCTACTAATTAGGACGTGCTATGTCAATGGAAATACTCATTTGAGTATGTAAGTTATACCACTATGCACCAAGAGCTTTGATCTAACTATTCTTATGTTGTAGATTGAGATCTATTTAATACTACTACTGGGGGAATAATGAAAAAGCTTCTTATAGCAGCATATTTGTGTGCGTCATCGATGGCTCGAATTATTGTTTTTGAATGTTCAGCCAGTGAGATACCATATATTGCAGGATTTCAAGGCTACGGAGAGATCCACTTTGACCAAGAGCAAGAATTAGATCAAGAAACAGAGATTTTTGGTTCTTTTACATTTGCAACAAGAGAAGCTGGTAATGATAGTGACTTCTCAAGTACTTATACAGCTCTAAACATTCAGGGAACTATTAAAAAGATCAGCGCAATGACAAATGATTCATTTAATTATGTTAGTTTTATTGCCGAAAATGAAGAAGATAAGTTTCACGCACAACTACTCTTAGACTTCCCTAAGAATCTTTCGTCAAAATTTACTTCGAAAGCAAGTCTTAAGCAGTACAAAGCAAACTGTGAAACACTAATAGAAATATAGAATAGAAAAGCCAGTCAATGACTGGCCTTATTATTGAATCAAGCCATACTTCTTGTTAATTTGGTCTATTAATCCCTTCTCTCTAATTATTTTTAGCCCTTTGTTAAATTTATCCATAACTTCTTTACTATGAGAACCAGCTCTAAGATCCCACTTTTTTAATGTCAAATTTGTGTGTAATTGTTTTTTAGGAAACATCGTTTTCGCCAGATTATGTAAAATATTTCTCTCACCTATCACGTAATCAACACGTTTTAACTTTAACATGTTAATTTGACCTTCTCGACCAGGTGTTTCGATATAACTTTTTGCAGTCCTTGAAACATCGAGAAATTTATCACCTAAGTATTTCGAAGCTCGTTGGTAAGCAATCAAATTGTGCTTTTTTAGATCTTCACTTTTTATCTTACCTTCTTCATAACTGACAGCGACATCTATATAATTAACAAACCGCTCGGAATAATATGCGCCAACCTTTCGACCTTCCATCTTCACCACAGGAGTTGCAAATAATGTTACTTTATTTAAAAAATTTTCTACCAAGCGCTCGTAAGAT
>CAWUIU010000310.1:0-4548 GCA_963922285.1 uncultured Oligoflexia bacterium
TTGGCCCTTATCTTAAATAATTCTTTTAATACATTGTCAGGAGGAGAGAAGAAGAGGGTTCTTCTCGCATGTTCCCTCTATCAAAAGTCTGATGTCATTATTTGGGATGAACCAACAAATTACCTAGATCCTAGGCATGTAAACATACTTAAAGATATCATTAATGAAATTTCTAAAGAGAGAAAATTTATCATTGTGAGTCATGACTTGAATTTTGCTCTCAATCTTTCAAGTTTTTTGTTTGGCCTAAAAAATGGTGAGCTCGCTTTTCAAGCTGATTTAAAAAGTATTTCTGGTGAAAAAGTAGAAAGCGATTTAAGTGAACTTTATGATGTTTCACTTCGTATTATAAAGAATGATGGAAAGAAGGTTGTTGTATGAAAAAACAGAGTACAATTTCTATATTTCTTCTTGTGTTTATGATCATGTTATCTTTGTTTTTTGGTTATGAATTTTCTAAAGAACATTTTAGTTCACAGATATTTTTAGATATTGTTTTACCAAGAACTCTCGTCGCCCTTCTTGTGGGGGGAGGTTTAGCAGTTGTTGGCTGGTTGTTTCAAATCTTTTTTAAAAACTCTTTGGCTACGCCATATACAATGGGAATATCTTCTGTTGCAGCAGTATCCCTAGCTCTATCTGAGTTGTTAAAGGATTTTTCAATTCTTTCAGAGGCACTAGCCTTAATGATATATGTTACTTGTATTCTTATGATGATTTTTATTTACTATTTTTTAGTATCTAAAAAATTTGATCGTAATCGCTTGCTACTTTTTGGTGTATGTGTTGGGATTGTTTCCTCGAGCTTGATCGTTTTTATACAGTCGACATTAGGGAATGAGAGTGTCGCAAAGTTAGTTCGCTGGATGATGGGGTCTGTGGATGTTTTTGGTATGAGTGAAGTTTTCCCACTGCTTCTGACTGTTTTCATTTTTTCGATCATAATATTTAAAATGAGAAAAGATATTACGCTAATTTCGATAGGATCTGACTTTGCATCTACAAGAGGAGTAAATGTAAAAAAAACTTTTAATATATCTTTTATTCTCTCTAATCTATTAATAGCTCAATTCGTTTGGATATGTGGGCCAATAGGATTTATTGGCTTAATCGTTCCGCATTTTGTTAAGAGACTTATATCAAATGATTTTTCAAAGGGCTGGTTATTCTGCTTTTGTTTTGGTGCAGTCTTTCTATTGTTGGCTACTTTTTTGAGTAAGAATCTTATAGCCTATCATGTTGTGCCAGTTGGGGCACTCACAGCTCTTATAGGTGCCCCATTATTGATCTGGCAGATTGTTAAATCTCGCTAATCTCTTGGTTGCAAGAGTTGAAGTTTCATGTCGACAGTTTTCTTTTTTCCTTTTCTAAGGAACGTTACCTTAACAGTGTCTCCAACATTATATTCATAAAGAATATTAAAAATGTCGTCATAGCTATTAATGTCCTTATTATCGACTTTTAAAATGATATCACCTAGGTAAATTTCGTATTCATCACCAGTGATTCCTCTTAGCCCAGCCTTGTCAGCCGAACTTCCTTCAAAGACTCGGGCAATAGGTAGACCTTTTTCAATTTCAATATCGTACTGATAAGCAAGCATTTCTTTCTCAATTGGTGCTATACCAAATCCGGCTCTCTTTACCTGTCCGTATTTTATTAATTGTGGAGCAATCTTTTTGACAGCATCAATTGGTACTGCAAAACCAACACCTGCTGATGTTCCAGAGTGTGAATAGATCATCGTGTTGACTCCTATTACTTCTCCTCTTGAGTTAATAAGTGGACCTCCAGAATTTCCAGGATTGATTGAAGAGTCTGTTTGAATCATATCGAAAATTTCTATTCCAGTTATCCCTCTTATCGCTCTACCTTTAGCAGAGACAATTCCTTGAGTGATAGTACTATCAAGACCAAATGGATTCCCTATGGCAATAGCTTTTTGGCCAACCTTTATAGTATCTGATGAACCTACTTTTACAGGTGTTAACCTCTTTGGTGTTTTAACAAGCTTTAAAACTGCTATGTCTTTGTTTGGTTCACTGCCAATGAGCTTAGCTTCATATTTCTTAGGATCTTTATGGAATTTCACCATAAACTTCGTTCCACCACGAATAACATGGTAATTTGTGACAATGTGGCCATTTTTATCCCATACAAATCCAGTCCCTTCACCTTCAATTCTTTCCTTACTCCTTGATGGTCGATGAAAGAAAAAGAATCCACGAGCACTTCCTCGTCTTACTTTTCGGATATTTGAAATGTGAACGACTGAATTAACGTTTGTTTCAAAAATAGAAATTGTATTCTTTTCACTTTGCAACAAAGCCTTGTTCTCATCAATTTCAAATAGTGCATGAGAGTGAAACATAAACAGTGAACTAATCAGAATAATCATGAACTTCAAAGCAAGCCTCCTTGGTGACATCTTTTTGAATATTCTTATTTAATTAGATATACTCGCTTAAAAAAATATTCAAGACAACTCTTTGTAAAGTTTTTGTAAAGCATAGAGACCAGGAGAAAACGTTGAAAATTCAATACTTTAACAGACATTCAAATCAAGTTGAGATAGAAAAAGTCTATGGTGATGGAGCTGTGCATTGGATGTATGAGACATTCTCTGGGAAAATATTTAGTAATATTGCTGCGAAAGCACCTTTGAGTGTACTTTATGGATTTGCTCAGGATCTCCCTATGAGTAAAAATAAGATACCAGACTTCGTGAAAAATTATAATATTGATCTAGACGATTATCTTCCTGAAGAAGGACGAAGCGAAGAGGATCCATATTCAACTTTTAATCAATTCTTCATTAGAAGATTCAAAGAAGGAAAGAGAGATTTTGTTTCTGATAAAAATATCTTACCTGCATTTAGTGAAGCAAGATACTTTGGTTATGAATCAATTAGTGATGATAAAGAAATACCAGTTAAGGGTAAATTTTTAAACGCTAAAGAATTACTTCAAAAGGAAGAGTGGATTTCTACCTTTCATGATGGGCCATTACTTTTAGCACGTCTTTGTCCTGTTGATTATCACCGCTATCATTATCCAGATAATGGAAAAGTTTTAGATTATTTTAAAGTTGGTGGTCTTTATCACAGTGTAAATCCAATCGCTTTAAAAGCTAAGTCAGATATATTCTCAACAAACATTAGAGAAGTTACAATTATCGAAACTGAGAACTTTGGTAAGCTTGCTTACGTTGAAGTTGGAGCAACGATGGTTGGACGTATGGTACAGTCAACGGACCTCGTGACTTGTATACGTGGACAAGAAAAAGGATATTTTCTCTTTGGTGGATCAACAGTAATTGTTATTGGAGAAAAAGGTAAGTGGAAGCCAAGTGCCGATATCATTGCTAATACTAATAACAAAATGGAGACCTATCTCCACTTAGGAACAGAAGTTGGTATAAAGCTCTCGTGATAAAGAAGAAAAGCTCAAAAATTGTTTACAAAAACCCGTGGATGAAGCTTCGTGAAGATGAAGTAGAATTTCCAAATGGACATGAAGGAATTTATAGCTATGTTGATAAAACTGACTTTTCCCTCGTTATCCCTTTTAAAGACGGTGGATTTTATCTCGTAAAACAATTTCGATATCCCATTGGAAAATCCTTTTGGGAATTTCCTCAAGGCCGATACGAACCAGAGGCATTAAACCCATATAAGACAGCTTTAAGAGAATTAAAGGAAGAGACAGGTTTAGTTCCTGGAGATTGCAAAGAAGTGGGGTATTTACATGAGGCTTCTGGTTATTGTAATCAGGGCTTTCACATATATGTCACAGAAAATCATATTCAGAAGGAACAAGAGCTCGAGATAACTGAGTCTGATATTGTTTGTAAGTGGTTTAGTGAAAATGAGTTTTTAGATTTGATTAGAAATGGTGAAATCGTTGATGCTACATCTATCTCTGCTTATCAATGCTTTAAATTAAATTATTGAAAGTTAATTGTGTGAAAACTGGAAAGTGGTCAGAAGGATAGATGCCTGAAAAATGATCTTTTAATAATTTAATTTTTTCAGAGGTAAAGCTTTCGCTATGAAGAATCCAGTCAATTCTACTTCCATCATCTCGTTTTCCTTTAAAGCTGTGATGGGACGGCTCCTCTGGTAGTTCCTCTTCAATCCAAGGATCGATAAGGTTCAGTTCGGAGTTGTTTAGAATCTTTCTAACTTCTTCATTTGGAGCTTCATTAAAGTCACCCATTAGGATGACATTTTCTTCTTTTGATTGTGCACGAATTTCTTTAATCAGTACTTTTATCTGTTGTTGTCTAGTGGCGGTTTCCAGATGATCAAGATGGACATTAATGATTAGAACTCTTTTATTATTTTCCTTATATTCAGCTTCACACCATGTACAAAGCCTTGGGAACGCCGAGTTAAAAGACTTTGATGCCTCAGTGTAAGGAGTTTCAGAGAGCCAGATATCTCCACTTCTTAATAGGTTAAACTTTTTAGAATTTAAAAAGATTGTTGGATACATGCGATCTGCAATCCAATTTCTGTGGCTATCGATAATTTCTAAGTCATTCAG
>CAWUIU010000311.1:0-4539 GCA_963922285.1 uncultured Oligoflexia bacterium
TTAAGACGGTCGATGCACTTTGAAATATGTTTTTCAACTAAACTTGTATCAGAAAAAATATCTAAATGAATATCTCCAATGGATAAGCTTGGAATAAATCCGTCAATTTTATACTTTAAGAGCTTTTTTGAGACTCGTAATCGTCTCTTCCTGTTCTCCGTCATTAATCGCTACTGACGATACACCATTAGAAGGGTAGAATGTATCACCTGTAAATAGTAAGTTCTCGTCGTTTTAATTACTCTATAATAAATACATCTTTAAATTCACTTCGTATGTTCTAAGGTAGAAGTAAGTATCTATTTTTATGAAGATACGGAGCTCCAAATGTCTGAAATTACATTTAATCAGTTAGATATTAGACCAGAAGTGCAAAAAGCGTTGATGGATATGAACTTTAAAGTCCCAACGGATATTCAAGCGAGGGCCATTAAAGCGCTTTCAAAGACAAAAAGGGATTTTGTAGGTCAGGCACAAACAGGGACAGGGAAGACGGCTTCTTTCGTTATTCCTCTTCTTGAAAATGTAACGAGTTCTAAAAAGAATGTTCAGGCTCTAGTCTTGGCTCCAACAAGAGAGCTAGCTGTTCAGGTTGAGCAAGAAGTTGAGAAGCTAGCGAAGTATACAGATATTAGATCCACATGTGTCTATGGTGGGGCGCCAATTGATAAGCAAATCAATGTTCTTCGCCATGAGTATCCACATATCGTTGTTGGAACTCCTGGAAGGGTTATTGATCTCATTAAAAGAAATGCACTACGAATTGATCAAACTAACTTTTGTGTTCTTGATGAAGCCGATGAAATGTTAGCCATGGGCTTCTTTGAAGATGTGGAGCTTATTTTATCAAAGATTAAAGTTAAAAAACAGCTTATGATGTTCTCGGCAACGATGCCAAGAGAGATCGAACATCTTATTAGAGGGACTTTTAATGATCCTCATATTGAGAGAGTTAAAAAGAAATCTTTGAGTAATGATGACATAGAACAGAAGTATTTTGTTGTTAGAGATAAGCATTTAAAAGAGGCACTATCACGTTTAATTGATGATGCTAGTGATGTTTATGGAATTGTTTTTTGTAAAACGAAAATTCAAACGAAAGAAGTTGCAGATGATCTAAAAAAACGTGGGCATAATGTTGATGTTCTAAATGGTGATATGGGACAGGCTGATCGAGATCTAGCAATGGAGCGATTTAAGACTAAGAAGGTTAGTCTTCTTGTTTGTACGGATGTCGCGGCTAGAGGAATTGATGTTGATAATCTGACGCACGTTTTTAATTACGGTGCTCCTCGAGATAATGAAAGCTATGTTCACAGAATTGGAAGAACGGGGCGTGCTGGAATGAAAGGAAAGGCCTATACAATTATAGGTCCTCGAGAAAAATCAACGATTCAAGGTTTACAAAAGCATATTAATAAGAAAATTGAATTATCGAAGCTGCCAACTGTTGAAGCTCTTAAAATGAATATGGTTAAGAGAGAAATTGAAAATGCCGCTTTCATTGTTCAAGCGATAAAAGAGAAGGGGGATGAGTTCCATACCGATACTTCTTTCGATCTTGTGAATGAAACATTTTCTGACTTAACAAAAGAAGAGCTAATGAAGCTTATGTTTGTTTGGAAGTTTAATAAGGATATGAGACACCTTAATAATATCGCTGATATTGAAACTGATAATCGTACGAAGAAGAGTAAACCTGGAAAGAGAAGAACGAAGTCGCAAGCTTTTACAAAGAAGCGACGTGAGTTTAAGCGACGATAATAAATAAAAAAGCCCACACTTTGTATGGGCCCTTTATATAAGAATTTAATTTATTCTTAGTACTTTTCAGCTTGTCTCTTAAGCATCTTCTCTTGAGAAGACTTAACAGATAGAGCTAGGAAGAAACCAGCGTTTTCACCGTTTGCATCCTTACCAAAAAGAGAGATATTACCAACTCTTCTTGATCCAACTTTGTATTGTTGAGTCCAACCAAACCCGTAAAGGTCAAACTTTGGTAGTGGTACCCAGATACCAAAGATCTTAGGACCTACGTAGAAAGCCATGTTCTTTAGCTTTTCGACAGAGAATGCAACTGCTGGAAGAGCACCTGCAGCTACTCCTGGAATCATTCTTCCACCTGGAAGAGTTTTTGGGTCTAGTTCTGTTACGTCATCATCAAATAAATCATCTAATGATACTGTAAATGAAAGAACCGCCCCCGGTCCCTCAAGGTTTGGATTAAACATAATGTAAGAGTTCTTATACTTTGGAACTTTATAAGTTGCTCCACCGATAAGATTTACATTTTCCATAACCATTGAAACAATTAGATTGTCTTCAAGGATGTTAATGTTTGGTCCTTGTACACCCGGAATTGAAACATTTCCTTCACCACCACAAGACGTCGTGAAAGTTGAAAGTCCTACTACTGTAAAGAAAAGGACTAATAGTCTTTTAACCATCATCATATCTACCTCGCTTTCTGTTGTATATGATCAATGATTCTGATCGGAGAATGATAATGACTCTTAATAGTTTTTGAAAAATTATTTAGAATTTTCTATATTTGAAATCAAAATCCCCGACCGGGGAGGTCGGGGACTGGTTGGATGGAAAGACAATTAGAACTTTTCTGCTTGCCTTTCAAGAGCATTCTTTTGACTATTACTTACTGATAGAGCGAGGAAGAAACCTGCGTTCTCTCCATTTGTATCACTACTAACAAGAGAGATATTTCCAACTCTTTTTGATCCTGTGTAAAATCTTGAAGTAAGAATTGCACCACCAAGATCAAGCTTCTTTAAAGGAACCCAAACACCAAATACTTTAGGTCCAACATAGAAGGCCATATTTCTTAAAGACTCAACTGAAAAAGCGACTGCTGGTAGAACACCTGCTGCAACACCAGGGATAGGACGTCCACCAGGTAGAGTCAGAGGATCGAGTCTTTGAGCGTTATCACCAAGAATATCATCAAGAGAAATTGAAAAAGCAAGGATTGATCCGTCACTTTCTAGATCTGGAGCAAGCTCAAGATACGAGTTTGGATACTTTGGAATTGCGTATCTCGCTCCACCTTGAATTTTTAAGTTTTCAAAAACAATATCAATAAGAATATTGTCTTCAACCAGAAGTACTTTAGGTCCACGGACACCCGGGATTGCAACGTTTCTACCACTTGTTCCATCCCCACATGATGTAAGAAAGAAGTTTAGTGAAAGGATTAATGAAAGAAAAAGAGTTTTTAATGATCTAGCTTGTAAAGAAGTAGATTTCATAATTTAGACCTCAAAAGCAACGAAGTTCCTTTTGAAAAATTGACCCCACCAATAAACGTCCCACTAATAATAATACGTACCACATGGTCAATACTTACCAATACCTAACGAAGGCACTTGTCATTATGCCTGCTTGGAAAATCTCATCAATCCCTTAGCATGAAAAATTTGTAAAAACTTTGTCATTTCAAAAAATCAGTAAAAAAAGATGTGTAATTACAAATGCTTAGAGTAAAGCTTTCATAAATAAATAGATACTAATTTACTCAGCTTTTTCTTTATGGTTAATTTGAAAAATTGCCAATTAGTATCGTCATGGGCTTCATAAGCCTTTGTAGTAAGGGTGAATGGTAAATTTTGCGAACTAAAAGAATATGTTAAAAATTGATAAGATAAGTTTATGAAGATACTTGATTCAATACAACATGAACCAATGCGAAGAGAAAAACCTGTTAGAAAAGTTGCCCAGAGAGCATCTAAAGAGCAGGCGCCAACAGATCCTCGTATTGTTATCCATGATAAACCTGATAGCGACTTATCTCGTTCTCAAATTTTAAAGCGCCTAGATAACTTTAAAACTGGTAAGAATAAAGTATCAACTCTTAAAGTTAATAATGAAATCAAGAAGGTTGCAAAAGAAGAGACTCCTGTTGCTGAAGAAGTTAAAGCAGAGGGAAGTGAAAAAGCAAAAGAGGGCGCTGAAGAAAAGGATCACTTACTTGCAAGTGATATTGCAACAAACGATCCAAATTCTCCAGAGACTCAAGAGAAGCTAAAAGATATTCTAAAAACAGGTGCATTTAAATTTTCAGAAAAAGAGCGTAAGGTTCTTAGTGGTATTTTAAATAATTAAATTTACCTAGATGTCATTTCGTCATAAATCTTACTGTATTCACATAATGAGTCAATTTTAGATAATGGTAAATATTTAGGCTTTGATATTTCATTAATGAATATTGTTGTTAATTCTTCTTTTTCACTAGGGTCTAATTTTTCAACTTGTTTTTCAAACGTATCAATTTTTGTCGTTAAAAAGCTCTCGTAATTTGTTTCAAAATTTACTTTTTTAGTATTTTGATCTCTGTAGCCACTCTTTATTAAATGAATTGATAAATACATTTCTTGAAAATCTAAATTTTGGTCTAGATCGGCTTCTAAAAGTCTTCCTACATAGATTTTTCCAGTATTCATTGTAATCATTAGTACTCGATCATCATCTTCTAAATGGAGACTAGCTGTTTTTTTTAATAGGTCGTAAATTAAGCCATTTGAAATA
>CAWUIU010000312.1:0-4493 GCA_963922285.1 uncultured Oligoflexia bacterium
GGAGCGATTGAAATAACTTAAATAAATTGGAGAAATCATTATTTTTTTACTTTTTATTATTTTAATTTTTTCGTCATTTTTTACCAGATGTTTCGATACAATCGCTTGCCCAAAGCCTAATTTAACGGCATCAATTATTCCATAAATTTCATCAAAATAGTTTCTTTTAATACTTGTCTTTTTCCCTTGTAGTTTTAAAAAGTTAATTGTTGTTTGGTCATATTTATCGTGATCTAAATAAACGTCAGGAAAATTGGCTAAACTAGGAATGATATGAACATTTTCTTCAAAACCAATTAGCTGATTTACTATATTTTCGCGGTCAATTTCTTCGTTTGATAGTATAAAATTAACCTCTCCCGTAAGAAATGACTCTTCTAGTTCTCTAGTTTCTTTAATAAGAAAATTAACTTTTAGACCATCAAACTCCGATAGCAAAAGAGATAGACTAGGGAGTACCGCAGACCTTCCAATAGAGCTATAAGTCGCGATATTTACTTCGCCAAAAAATTGCGTTCCTTTGTCAAAAGAAAGCTTGCTAATTAATTCAAGGTCTAAATCTTTTTTTAGCTTATAGTATTTTATGATTTCTAAGCCTGCATCTGTAAAAATGATACCCTTTGAGTTTCTAATTACTAAATTTGACTCTAGCTCCTCCTCAAGACGAGCTATTTTTTTTGAAAGAGCTGGCTGAGAAATACCTAGAGATTCTGAAGCCTTTGAAAAAGTCTTATCAACTGATAGTTGGTAAAGTGCCTGTACTTTGTCTGAGTCAATATTCACAGTTATAACCTATCGTTATGGATATATAAAATCAATTCATTTGAAGAATATACAGAGTGAAGATATAAGCTATATATAACTTGAAGGGGGGAATGAGTGGAGTTCAATAAAAGATTAAAAAAGATAAGAGAAAAAAAAGGTATTTCCCCTAAAAAAAATGGCTGAGGAGCTGGGTGTTTCTTTATCAACGTATAGAGCTTGGGAATATGGAAGAAAAATTATGGGGGAACCATATCTTAAAATAGCTTCAATTTTAGGAATTGGGCTCAACGAACTTTTTGGAAGTGAAGTCAAAAACTACAAAGAGATGAAGTATGCGATCAATCGGGTAAAAACTACACTAAAACAACTTGAAGATGTCTGTGAGTCGTTTTTTAGGCGAAGTGCAGAATAGATAAAAACAAATTTTGAAACGTAATGTAGATAGCATTCATCATTTTAAAAAAGGGAGGAACAAATGAAAAAACTATTTATTTTAACAGCACTAAGTCTAATGTCACACGTAGCTAGTGCTAATTTATCAGAGCATAGATTTAAGTGCTCGAATGACCAGGAATATACCTATGCAAAAGTTCTTATTAAGAACTATACAACTCAACAAAATGAGATAACTTATTTTCATCAAGAAGGCGCTCTTTTGCTTTACTCTACGGAAGGAAAGCTTACTTACAAAGCGAAACTTGAGCTAGAAGCAAATCATATGGGGTTAAGATGCGGTTATCAAAATAGCTTAGAAGGTTATGATAATTATGGAAATAAGTTTATTCAATACACAGATTATTTAACACCAGATTGTAATACTCACTCAGTAGGGCAGCCCATAAGAAGTATTACGATATTAAAATTATTAGATTATACAAATTGTATAATAGAGGGGGAATAATATGAATTTTAAATTTTTCACACTGTGTGTTGCGATTTTATTAGTGTTAACATTTAACATTGCAATTGCTAAAGGA
Source organism: uncultured Oligoflexia bacterium (assembly GCA_963922285.1). Classification (GTDB taxonomy): domain Bacteria; phylum Bdellovibrionota; class Bacteriovoracia; order Bacteriovoracales; family Bacteriovoracaceae; genus Halobacteriovorax_A. The sequence goes on from CAWUIU010000312.1 coordinate 1,743, forward strand.
TCAACGCATTGTTTGGCAGAGAATGGAGCTATTGTAACAGTTGAGAGAACCAAAAAAATTGGAAGACAAGAGACTATCAGAGGAAGATATGAGACAAGCTATGAAGGATTTATTATCATAGGATATAATCAGAAGAACAAAGTTTTGGAAAGTACTATTGTATATACATATAGCAGCGGAAATGAACCCAGAGGAACAGGGTTTGAGAGACGTTGGATGACTGCAACATCCAAAAATAATAACGTTTCTGTTCGAATTCAGGATAATTATTATGGAAACACTAATAGTATTACAATAAATGGTGAGCAAATCTCTTTAGATTGTGACTAGTACATTTAAATGATATATTTTACTCAAAGAAACAAGGACATCACTGCAAAGAGATGTCCTTAACAAGTTTGCTAAGGCTTTTTATATCCAGTTAAAGCCTTAGAGTACTGACCATATTTAGTTAGTCCTTTTTGGTGAACTTTGGCGGCTTCTTCGGCCATATCTTTTACAGTAAAGCCATGTTGAGCAAGAGCTAAAATTGCAAGCGCAATTGCTCCTTTAAATAAATCGTTTAAAATACTCATCTCAGTTCTCCTTTTTAAAAAGTTAAACTGTTCTTTCGAGATGGCGAAGATGATCCCGACCATCCCGACTTTCCCGACCGAAATCGTGAAATGACGTTAAATAAAATGAAGAAAAATGAAATGAGGAGCAAGCGAGAAGCCCATGAATACTAGTAAGTAGCTGGTATTGTTAGTTTTTGAAATTGCCATTCTGTATTTCTGGTAGTTCGGGCACTTCTTTATAACCTTTTGATATTATTAATGTTTTTATAGGTGAGTGGGCAAATACTCACCCATGCTCACCTTTTTGATACTAACTACCACTTTTATAGCGAAATAGCGACACAACATTAGCTGCGTCATGCTCACCTTTCTTTTGCTCTCTAATGTAGTCCATGACTTTCAAAGAAACTTCTTTTTGATCATCTTCATCACATTTAGAGTAATGGTCAGCAAGCTTTAAATCCTTATGCCCTGTCATAGCAATAACTGCATCTAGGCCCCCTCCAACTTTTCTAGCAAGTTTTGCCATACCATGCTTTAGGATGTGAGTTCCGCTATAAGGGACCCCACTTTTTCATTGAGCATTTCTATAGTCTATATAAGCAACAGCAAGTAGATTTGGTTTAAAATCTCTAACACATTTGTGAGTCTAATAATGAGGTCTTGAATGAAAAAGGTTTGCCGTAAGAGCTAAATCATTTACTCTTGCCGCTAATTTCTTATAGACTTTGTATCTTTTGATTCTATCTTGTAAGCCTCTAGCTTTTTCTAGAAGTGAATCGATTATATTGTCTTTGATTCCACTAAAATTATCTGGATTATTGGAAGCAAAGTTAAACTTTTGCCTGAAAGCTTCGTTATCTATGGACGCTTTAAAGGCTCTTCTTACTTTTAAATTACTAAATGGAGCTTTTCTTGAATTGAAGCCAATTATCCATGTATCAGCAATAACAGTACTAATATCTTGTCCCTGCTTAAAAACGTCTTCCATTCCAGATAATGGAAAGCTAGATAGGTCATGAACATTACCAGATAATGCCTTTTTCATTGCAGAACCTTGATCTAAAGCTAGAAGTGAAAGCTTTTGTATTTTGGGTGAAGTACGGTGATAACTTTTATGGATTGAAAGCTTTATTGTATCTTTAGATATTGAATCAATTTTGGATGGCATACTCCAACTGGATTTTTAAAAAAATCTTTGTCCTTAAGTAACTTCGCTGGAAGTATCTTTGCAGTTCCTCCGGCCAATACATATAAGATTGGTGGAAAAGGACTTTTAAGTTTTATTTAAACAGTATGATTATCAATTGCTTCTATCCCACTCAGATATAATTTTGTCCCAGAGTGGTATTCCTCAGCACCTTCAATCATGTCATAATATTTATAAATCTTACTTTCTGGAGCCAGATATCTAGTAAGAGAGATGACAACATCATTGGCAGTTACTAGATCACCATTATGAAATCGTGCTTTTTTATTAAGATTAAATGTGATGCTCTTCCCGTCTTCATTTGTTTTCCATGACTGAGCGATTCCAGCTTGTAGACCAAAGTTATCTGTAAACCTAAGAAGTCCCTCATAAACTAGCTCCGAGAAAATTAAAGATGCACCATCATTCATTTGGGCCGGGTCATATGTAACTGGTAACGAGAATACGGCCTTAACATAAGTCTTTTCTACATGGTCTGTAGGCATAGAAGATTGTTGGTGATAAAAGACACCCAAGCTTGCTAATGAAAAAAATGTCGTGGCGAGTATAAACCTTTTCAAATTTCCCCCAATGGCCAAAAGCCTTTTCACAAAAGCTAATGAGCAACACCCATGCCAGTTTTTAAAGCACGACACAGAGAGTAATACAATCTTTGTTTACGGCAAAACGCAAATTGGATATGTAATAATTTCAGGTCTTTAGAAAAACTAAAGACAAAATGACCCTAAAATGTTGGAAAAACGTGATCTTGAGAGGGGAAAAACTATCGCAGTCGCGCGATACTTTAAACTATCGCATGCGATACTTTTTGCGATACTTTTTTCTGAAAAGAGCTTTTAACTCCTTAAAATTCTCTAATAACTGTATTGGCCTACTCATTGCTTAGTTGTTCTTTAGGGAAAGTCTGAATGACTTTCGGTGTTAAATAATGTATTTTGTTTAGAGTCTTTAGAGGGGAATTTGTGAAAACACTTTTAAAAGCTC
>CAWUIU010000313.1:0-4493 GCA_963922285.1 uncultured Oligoflexia bacterium
TCTAAGGAATATGAATCCAAACTTAGTTCTAAAGATATTACAATCACCATAAAAGACTTAACGATAGAAGCAAACAATATAAGAATATATGATAAATTAAAATTTAAATTTGAGCCCAACAATATCTATCTATTGAACTCGTTTACAAATCTAGAAACTGAAAGATTATATAAAACATTAACTACTGACTACAACACTCATCCAAATAATATTTTTCTAAATGGGACACCAATAGAAAGAATAAATAAATCTCTCGTCAGAAAAAAAATTTTTCACATACAAAAAGAAGGAGATTTTTTCAATGGCTCTATTCTTGATAATATTTCATTATTTTCAGATAATAAAAAGCTTGCAGAACTGTGTGCCTCTTTAGTGTCACTAGACTCATATTACAACTACCTTGTAGATGGCTATGAAACAGCCCTCGATACTGAAGCATTAGAAAATCTCCCAATCAGCCTACTGCAAAGAATACAAATCGCCAGGGCATTATATTTTCGTCCAAAAATCTTACTCATAGATAAAATTGACCAAGATATGGATAATGAAACAAAGATAATTTTTAAAAATATATTAAAAAAACTTAAAGCAGAAATGACGATATTAATTGCTACTGAAAATGAATACAAAAAAATGTTTTACGACTATAAGCTCGAAATGACAGATGGAAAGATAAGGATTGAAGCATAATGTCTTATTCAAACAAATGGAACAGATGGTTATTCAATACTGCTACCACGTGGTCAGAAAACCATTTAGACCTTCCTATCGTAGACTTACATCATGCAAACAAGATCAACAACATGATGATGAAAATAATTTTTAATCTTAACAACGAATTCAATCAATTTAATAAAAACATAAATCCAAAAAGTTCAAACAATATACTGAATGTAATCACTAATATTTCATTAATCATTAAGGAAAAACTAAAAGAAAAAGAGTCATTAGTTATAGAAATTAATAGAAACAAAAGATCGCAATACAAACACAACCACGAAGAAATAATCAGTAAATTAGACAGTATCGAAAACAGTTTCAAGAACGGCCAATTCAACAAGAGTCAATCTACTAGTTCTGATCTTCTCGTCTATATACTAGACTATATAGAACATAACGATAAATCAATATTTAGTATCAATAGATTCATTGAATTCATTAACTTTACTGACAAAGAGAGTTTCACAAGATACATCTCCTTCTGTGAGTTCCCGTCTATTAAAAACTCTCAAACTAACTTAATAGAAAAGATTAGTCACTTTCATACTCATTATATACGAAGAGAAGATGATTTTTTTACACTTGAAGAATTATTTAAAGAGATAATACAAGCAATGAAAAATATGATTGTCGATGAAAAAAACATCATAGAGAAGTTTGACATAAAGTGCGACGCTCAGTACAAGAATGGTGTATCCAAACTAGACATATATTTAAAAAGCATATTAGAAAAATTAACATATCGTACAGAGCTCAAGCATACTGATCTAAAAGAATTTTACAAGCATATTTTATATCATTTCAATCAAGATGTATTTACAAACATATCCTTAAACAAGATTAACCCTGATTATTTTTCAGGCTTTAAAAACTATTCACAGATATCTGAACTTTTCAAACTAGAACAAAATATCAATGAATGGGCAGAACAAATATTTACGAGACTGCAAAATGCATTTAGCATGACCCCTGATATAGCTATCAACGAACTAACAATACTACTAGAGATAACAAATCAATTCGACAAAATGCTAGCGACATCTAAAATGAGTATTAAAGTACTAAAGAATAAAAAAGATACAAAACACCAATTAAAAACAGACAAACTAGAGTCACTTTATTTGTTTATAAATTATATAAGTCAATTAATTGACTATATTAAGACAACAAAAACAAACAAAGGGTCTGATTTTAAGAATTTACTAACAAAACAATTAGCTCTTGTTTTATTTGAGGTATCGAATGAAAGATAATGATGAAATGTTTCTAAAGTGTACAAGTGCACTATTAGACGCATTAAACTACCCTCAAATCTCACTTACTACAGCAAAAGAAAGTACGAATCCAGATTCAATACAGACAATTATATTTAACGAGTTATCAGATCTTCATTTAAAACCAAAATTCAAACAAGTTACGACAAAAAACAGACTTAAACCACCATGTATTTTACTTCGAAAAAAAACACATCCTATAGTACTACTCAACAAAACAGACACAAAAATCATTATATACAACCCAAAAACATTTAAAATAGAAGAACTTGAAGATATTACAAGCCTTGAAACTGAATTACATTTTGAAAAGATAAGCAACAAGGAAAAAATGCTTTCGACAACTACTAAAAACTGGACTTTTCATCTAGTTAAAAAGTTCTCACTAATTTTCATGCAAGCTTCAGCTCTTTGTACAATAACCAATCTACTAACCATGCTTACACCTATTTTTATACTAATGATTTTTTCTCAAATTAATAATCAAGGAGTTCCCCCAAATATTACTTATATATTTATTGGTGTCATTATTTACATACTAGCATCATTTATTTTTACAGTCGTCAAATCATACACCTTATCATTCATAGGAGCGAGATTAAACTTCTTAATAAGTACTGAATACTTTAAAAGAATCTTAACTTTAAGTAATAATCAACCTTATAATATTACTCTCACAAAACAAATTCAACAATTCATGAAAATAGCTTCTATAAGTGATAATTTAGGAAATGAAATTCTTGAAAGAGTTTTCGATATCTTTTATCTCTTAACAATGATATTAACAATCTATTTTCTTGCTGGAAACTTAGCGGCAATACCTTTAATAACCTTTTTCATATTTTTATTTGCTTGTATTGCATATGTCCCATTTACAAAAAAAGTAAACTCACAACAATCACAAACAAGACTGAGTGTTAATGAATTCTTACGTGAATCTGTTGCAAATTTAGCTACAATTAAAGCAACATCATCTGAAGACGAATGGATGAAAAAGGGCAAAATGATACTATTTGAAAAGATATCCAACAATGAGCAAAAATCAATTTACAAGAACTTATCGGTATCTCTATCTTATTCAGCTGTCCAGATTGCGACACTTGCTACAATCTTCGTAGGTGTCGACAAAGTCATTAATAAAGAAATTGATGTCCCAGTTCTAATGGGTTGTGTATTTTTCCTATGGAAGGCCCTAACACCATTGAAGTCTATTATCATACTCGCTCAAAAGATAAAAGATGCACATGAAACAACAACTACAATTGACCAATTTATGAACCTGGAGACTGAAGAAGATAATCTACAACTAAGACCCTCTATTTTAAGTATAAAATCAGTAACACTTAAGAACGTAACAGCTAAATACCAAGGAGGAAAACGTTTTGCACTAAGAGGTGCTTCTCTTTCCTTAAATAAAGGAGAGACCACTTTGATACTTGGTAAAGATGGTTCTGGCAAGAATTCAATAGTAAGAATTATCTTAGGTATTTTGCAACCTCAAATGGGTAATGTATTTATAAATGATTTTAATCAAACACAATATAATCAAAGAGAACTAAGACGTAGTATTTCGATATCACCACCAGCAAAAATACCATTCAATCTAACAATTAAAAATATGTTTGAACTCTATAATGATCAACTAGAAAAAAAAGATCTAATATTTATTTTAAAAGAATTCTGTATTTCAAAAGCAAAGAAAAATTTTGATATTCCAATAGAAGAATGGGATACACCCCTATCAACATGTGAATTAAAGAGGCTAAGTATTGCATTAACACTAGTAAAAAAATCTAGCATATACATTTTAAAAGATATTACAAATGGGCTAAGTCTTGAAGGTCAAGAAATAATAAAAAGAATACTTGAAAAAAAACGACATAAAACAACTATCGTTATAACCTCGTCCGACAAGTCACTTTATGATATTTCCGACAAACTTATATATCTAAAAGAAGGGAAAGTTGAGTACACGGGTAATCCAAAGAGCTTTTTTACGAATATATCGAAGAGGAATGCAGTATGAATGATTATGAATACTTGAAAAGATCTTATTACTTACAAGTTACAGGAAATCCAAAAGTATGGAATGCTATTATAATTTTTTTAGTGTTAATAGTTGTAGGTTTTTTTGTCTGGGCGTTTATTACTGAAGTCGATGAGATATCATATGCAACAGGAAAAATCATACCATCTGCTAACATTGTAAAAATTCAACATCATGAGAGTGCTGAAATATCACATATCAATATTAAAAATGGGCAACTTGTAAAAAAGGGAGATGTTCTTTTAAAGTTTAATACAGAAATTTATCGTTTAAGAAAGAATGAACATACAGATTCACTAAAAGGACTAAAAAAAAGAGAGTCCATATATTCAGAACAACTAGAAATTAGAAAAAAACTGTACAAGGAAGGTTTAAATTCAAGAATGGCTTATCTATCAATTCAAAACCAACTAAATGATACCAAAATAGAGATAAACAGAATTGAGAAAGAG
>CAWUIU010000314.1:0-4492 GCA_963922285.1 uncultured Oligoflexia bacterium
TAGGTAAGTCCACCTTCATACTTAGTATTTTTAATAATGAATGAACCTAGGTTTTCATGGTCATCTTTAAGACCTTTTCCACCTTTTTGCTTCGTTGTTTCTCCAGCTTTTACATATGCCATCTCCGTTGTATGAGAAAAAGGAAATGTACCGATATCATGTAATAGAGCGGCAACACGAATCGACTTATGATAAAGAGCTTCCTTTGTCACACAATTAGAATCAAAAAGCTCCTCGTCACTTACCGCACGTTTACATGACTGAAGAATTTTGTGTGCATTGTACATAACGCCAATTGAGTGACCATAGCGTGAATGTTCAGCACCATGAAAGACATAGCATGAAAAGCCTAGCTGCTTAATCCACCTTAGTCTTTGAAAGAATGGGCTATGAATTATCTCAACTTCAAGTGGAGTGAGTTTAATAAATCCGTATAAAGGATCAAATACGATATTAGATTTAGCTTGAGCTTCCATGATCAACTTCTAATGTTTGATGGACCACATGAAGAGTGGTCCATATTATTATTTTTTAATGTAGAACTTTTTTAGCTTTAGCTTTAGATTTTCTCTTAGCTTTCTTTTTCTTATTCTGCATTTTGATTTGTGCATGAAGCTTTTCAAAAATTAGTTTTGCTTCTTTTCTAAGATCATTCTCATGAATAAATCGATAAAAATTTTCAATATCAGCAGACTGTCTAAAGTTCTTTGCTAATTTTTTTGGTTCATTTGCTACGGTTTCTAAGGCCATATATTCCTCCGAAGATAAATTCTAGTAGTTTTTATTTGATAATTCAAGAAATCGCCCCATAAGCGGGCGATTTCATTATCTTTTACTCTATGCTTCCTTACCAATAACTACACCGTAGCTATGAAGCTTGTTATAAAGAGTTTTTACTGTAATTCCAAGTACTTTGGCAGTCTTTGTCTTATTTCCGCCAAGATGCTCAAGAGTTCTCGTAATATGTTCTTTTTCTAGGTCGTTAAGCGTCATCTCTCTGTAAGTAGATGTTTGTTCTACTTCTACTACTTCAGGCTGCTTTTCCACCTTTATACTATCTGCTAAGTGATCTTTCTCTACAATTGAAGATGGAGATAGAATATATGCTCTTTCCATAATTGATTGAAGCTCTCTTACGTTTCCTGGCCAGTGGTAATCCATAAGTAGTTTTACAACTCCAGGAGACATCGACTTTTGACTCTCAATTGGCTTTCCTTTGTTTAGGAAGTTTGAAGCAAGTAATTCGATATCTTCTAATCTTTCTTTTAGCGATGGTACTCTCATTCCCATGAAAGAGATTGCAAAGTATAGATCTTCTCTAAAAGTTCCCTCTTCAACTCTTGATTTAACACATTCTGTTGAAGCAGAAATAATTCTAATATCTGCTTTTAGATTTTTGTGTCCGTTAGCTCTATTATATGACTTATCTTTTATAAAGTTCATTAACTTTGCTTGTAAACGGATAGGCATTTTTTCAATATTATTAATGAAAAGTGTTCCACCATTTGCTGATTCAACATGTCCCTTATGGATCTTGATTCCGTTGATAACATCGACGTCTTCTCTTCCAAAGATCTCTGCATTTAAGCTGTCTTCTGTCCCCATAGAACAATCCATAACGATGAATGCCCCACCTGAACGAGAACTTCGACAGTGAACTCTTCTTGCAATCATCTCTTTTCCGGTCCCTGATGCACCTTGAAGAAGTAGATTTACATCACTAGCAGCAAGTCGATCAACATTAGTAAGTAGCTCTTTCATGATAGCAGAATTACCAATGATTTCTTTTTCTTCAACTGAATGAGATTTAACAAGGTTTAGACCTGTACTCTTATCTTTAAGTTCTTTTTCTTTTTCTTGAATTTTTTTCTCTAAACTTTCATTTAAAAATTTTGCCGAAAGGAACATTTTCATATTCTTTAATGGCATTTCTACTTCATTAATAATTTCGAGAAGTGTATTGATATCATCTTTTTTAAATTTATTTTCATCAGAAAGTCTTTGTACATGTACGATTGCAATGAGGACTCCATCAACTGATACAGGTACAGAAAGTTCAGCCTTAATGTCACCCATTTCAGCAGTCGAAAAGATAGGGTCTCTATCAACACAGTTTGAAAAGTAAGCTCTTTTTGACTTTATAACTGAACCAGCAGCTCCAAGCCCCTTCTCCATTCTCTTTGCTTTTCTTACAACCTTTCCATCCTTCGATACCATTCTTACAGAACTGTCTTCGTGGACAATATTTACAACAATATGATCTGATTCGATTTCTGAGTTGATGTACTTAGATAGTTCACTAAAGAAGATTGACTCATCTAAAGTTGTAAGTAACTTAGACGATAGTGCCTCAATCTTTGTTGATTTTTTATCCAACATTTTAGTCATACCTGTTCTCCCTGTTTATGTTTTGAATGTTCGTTTTGATTTGCGCATCGCGTAAACTACATTCATAATACAGTGCGTCTGTATTTTTTACAAGACTAAAATGCTCGGTTGTTTAAAAAAATGACTGCTATTTCTGTAATTACAGTGACTTAAGCCATCTAGGACTTTGACAGCTACCAAAATCTTTCGTAATAGAGCCCAGAATCTTACCTTCCCGGTCCATAATGTATAAATTTTGGTCAGCTCGACGCTTAGATACGACCCTCTTGCTTGTAAAAACAATGAACTGTCCATCTTTTGAATAGTCTGGAGACTCATTTGAGCCAAAATCTTTGGTAAGTCGGCCCAGTCCTGTTCCGTCGCTATTGAGCTTAAAGAGGTCAAATCTGTTATCTAACCATGCTGAAAAGGCAATTTCTTTACCATCAGGAGAAAATCTTGGTGTTCCATTGAAAGTACCAACAAAACCAATTCTTTTAACATCTTGCTCAAGACCTGTTGGCGTTAAAAGATAAATCATTGGGCTTCCAGGTCTTCCAGAGAGAAAAGTAAGTCTTGTTCCGTCATTATTAAGAGAAGGATCCACATCAGGAGCAAAGGATTTCGTCAGACGAGTTAACTTCTTCGTATTTAAGTTCATTCGATAAAGCTCGGCATTTCCATGGATTGAAGATAACGTTAAAATTATCTCATCAGAAGTTTCAGAAAAGATAGCACCTGAATTAATACCAGGTCGGCTAGAGACTGATCTTGATTTCTTTGTTTCAAGATCTAATATTCTTAGTCCTACATTCTTATTTTTCTTTTTACTTCCAGGAATTAGACTATAAAGAACCTTCTTTCCATCATGAGAAACTGCTGGAGAAAGAACAACTCCACCATGAAAAGTTAATTGCCTTTTATTGGCTCCGTCAAAGTCCATAATAAAGAGCTCTTTATTTCCCTTTGAACTATTTTTACTGGAGACAAAAATAATCTTATCAGTAAAAATAGATGGCTTTCCAACAATAGCCTGATAGATGTCATTTGAAACAGTGTGAACAAAGCTTCTTTCAGTAGAAAAAGGAAAAGTTCTATTTAAGATTATTTCCTGCTTTGCAACGTTGTAAACATTCAAATCCAAAGAAACAGTATCATTTATCTTCTTTATATCACTACGTACAAGATAGTTAACTCCAACACTAGTATACTTATTGTAGTTAACCAGGTCAGACTTAGCGCTTGGACGAGAAATCACTTCGAATAAGTTATTATAAAAGTTAAAATTATTCATCATAATTTTAATATGAGACTTATAGCTTAAAGCTTCTTTCGTAAGAGTTGAATCTGGTAATGATGCTTCTTCAAATAAGATTTTATCCTTAACAATCTGAGCTTCGCCAACAGCTACAATCGTTAATTCATCATTTGCAGATATTGCTGTTGAAAACAGTAGTAACAACATTAAAATATAGTGTTTCATAAAATCCTCACTTCTTTTTACAGTGGAAAGCCAAGGGCAATCTCGCCAGATACGACTCTTCTTGATATAGCAGTATCTGGCTTTGGAAAAAATCCAACTGCTTTTATTGCTCCTAGAGCAAAATTATCGTAATCACTATTTCCACTTGTTTTAATTATTTTAGTATTTAATAGCTTACCTGAAGCAGAGATAAAAACTTGAATCGTGCAACGTAAGTCTTTATCCCCAAGATATGCAGGCAATCTCCATTTAGATCTAACAAAGTCAGTTATTTGAATTGCATATTGATCAAATAAATCACCAGAGTTTCCATTGCCTAAACCGACAAGAGACTCACCAGTACTTATCTTATTACCAAGGGCCAATATTTTCTTCAATCGAGTACCACTAATCCCTTCATTACCGACCTCGGCTTTCTTTTTCTTTTTTACAACTTTTGCATTCTTTGTTTTTCTTTTACTTAAAGCTTTTAGACGATCTGCAAACGATTCAACCTTACCTTCTTTTTGAAATACTGTATTTTCATCTCCACCTTTTGCAGCTTCTTTAATAACTGGCTTTGGTTCAGGAGTACCTGGTGCGGCATCATTCATTTGCTTTAGCTCTTGAATCGTCAGCTTTGGCATTGCAACCATGTCCACT
>CAWUIU010000315.1:0-4453 GCA_963922285.1 uncultured Oligoflexia bacterium
CCTTCCGAGGGATCAGACTTCGTTAAAGGAAAGGCTAAACGTTGTATTCGACGATTTCATGTGGTGGAACAAGATGAATGTATTTGGGTATGGATGGGGACTGGTGATCCAGAGAGTAATGTACCGTCTTGGCGATTCCCATATATGGATGAAGATGGATGGACTCATTATTTTATGATAACTGACTTTGATAATGAAGTGACTCATTTAGCTGAGAATTTTATGGACGTTCCGCATACAGTCTATGTCCATAAGGGGTGGTTTCGAAATAAATCTTTCAAAAAAGTTCCCATGAAAGTAGAGACATTTGATGGATCTGTTCTCGTTACATACGATCAGCCTGATGATGGAATTGGGGTACTCATTAAGCCAATTCTCAATCCTAAAAATGAGCCAATGGAGCACACTGATCACTTCTTTTTTCCAAATATTACAAGAGTTGACTACCGCTTTGGTGAGAATTATCAATATGTTATCAATAGCCAATGTACGCCGGTATCAACAATGAAAAGCCGAGTGTATACGTACATTGCTTATAAATTACCTTTTGTGGGTAAAATGTTGAAACCTTTTATACATTTCTATACCAGACAGGTAATTGAGCAAGATGTTGATATAATGGAAATGCAATCAAGAAACCTCAAACTTGATAATAAAGAAAATTTTCAATCAACACCTGCTGATGAGCTTCATGTACAGATTGAAAGACTTCGTAAAATGGGTCGAATGGGGAATAATGAATTGTGGAAAATAAAAAAAGAAGTATTAACTGATATTTGGATATAGATGCATTTAGAATTAGAGCCATATTTAAAGTTTCATAAGAATTATAAGGATGATTGGACGAAGTTCAATTCTGGTCTGACTAATTCAATGACAGAAGAAGACTTTAGAGATCAGTTAACACCGTTGTTTGGAACTGAACATTACAGTAGTTTTTCTGATGAAGAAAAAATGAGCTTATTCTTTCATTTTATTCAGTTTCAGGCTGAAGTTATATCTTTTTTAGAAAGGTTACTTCTCGTTTCTTTTCGTTCTCTTAGGGAAGATGTTCGTGGAGTAAAAGGTTGTGAAGGGGTTTTGAAATTTATGGGTGAAGAACTTTATCATTCTTTAGCATTTACCCAATTCTTAGCTCACCAGAACCACTTAGATTATCCAAATAAAAAAATTGTAAAGCTTCCAAAATACCTCATTAATTCTTTAATTACTGTTTTGAAATCAGCTCCTCTAGGAGTGTGTTTACCAGCTGTGAAGCTTGAAGCTTATTCGATAGCTTACTGGGAGTATATGAAGCCTTACTATGATAAGGATGAAAATGATTGGGTAAGGCTTAATTGGTTTCATTCTGTCGATGAAATTAAACATGTACCAATTCATTTTGAATTTTTTCGTTTACTCTTGAATAAGACGAAGAAGACTGGAAGAGTAAGGACAATCTTTGCTACTTTCTTCTTCATACTCTGTTTACAGGTTACTCTCTTTGTTTCTATAAAAAATATTTTAAAAGAATCAGTTCCCCACTTATCGGCATGGCAAAGAATTCGTTATACTCTTTTGATTGGAAAGTGGAATCTAAGGCAAATTCCAGTATATTTTGAAACCAGAAGAATGACAAAAGAATGTTTTGATGCAAATGAGCTTTCTTTTAAAAAACTCTTTTCTTTCATGTATTGGTAGCTATACGAGAGACATTTCAAATGAAACGTTGTCTTGTGAATCTATAACGGATGGTCTTTCAGTGTGTCTCACTTCATAAAAACACATATCCATCGTTAAATAAATATCTGGACTAAGGCCTTGATGAAGAGAGAGGTTTTCAAAGTCACAATAAGCGATGATGTTTTGTTCTTGATGTTGACTTAAGTAGTGTAGGATTTGCTTTAAAATCTTCTTTTTGTTGTGTTTCGTTAAATTTTCCTCTTTAAAGTCTATTTGATTTAAGTATTTAATAGAGATTGGGCTTTCTCCAATCGGTAAGTTAAACATTGGAAGCATGTTTAGCGCTTTATAAAGAAAATCAATATATGGTGAAATTCCCTTCCTTACAATTCTCTTTGAAAATTTAGGATCCCAAAAACTTGCAACGGCTACAATTTCGTCATTATCGTATATCGCAAGAAAATTATCTTTAGTGAAGTTATTCCATGTTTTTAACCTACGTTGTGGTTCTTCAAAATTATAACCAAACTGTCTTTTCTTTTGTGAGTCTTTAATGATTTCATTTATCTCATCATTAATTGAGACTTTTTTGATTTTGTAATTTGAAAAAACAGGTAAAGTTTTTGCAATAAAATTTATCATTTTGTAGTCTTGAATCGCTTTGAACTCAATATTTTTAATCCCCTTGGTTAAAAAATTTATAGTACTGATTTTATTACTATTCATTAATGCTGTGTAAAAGCAATCGCAGTGATTTGTTTCTTGTAGTTTATGGCTATTCTTTAAAAAGTCTTCTGCAAAATTACGCCAGGCTCTCGTTGCTTTGAAGTTAGACTTAATTCTTAAGTCTCCAATGTAACCAACTGTTTGTATTGATTGATTTACAAAAGCTTGTCGGAAATTAAAGGAGGCAATGCCATTTATATCACTATTAATAGAAATTATGAAAACTAAGAACTCTTCTGAACGTTCCTTTAAAAATGCAAAATAATCAGGAGTTCTTTCATAGATAATATCAGCCGATTTATCGGAAATTGCTATCTTTTCAAAGAAGCACAATATCTGATCATTATCTTTTTCACTGGCTAACTTAATGAAAGGATGAGCGTCGAGTATATTCTGTAAGTTTTGCATGTTTTTATTTTAGTGACATCGAAATTGATTGGATATATATTTTTAAAATGATTAGTAAAAGTGCTCTAACTTTATTTACGATATTCCTGATGTTTTTACATGCAGGTAGTATCATTGCTTTTACTCATTTCTTCTCTTGGAAGCTATTTTTTATTTCTCTAATATTGTGGCAATTTTTTTCAACAATTGGAATTTCAGTTTGTTACCATCGACAGATTTCTCATAGAGCTTTTAAAACGAATCGTATTGTAAAGAACTTTCACTTATTCTGTGCCTTTCTATCTGCTCAGGCTGGACCAGTCGTATGGTCTCATGTACATCGAATTCATCATAAGTATTCTGATCAAGAGAAGGATCCTCATTCACCTATTGATGGGTTCTGGTTCGGTCATCTTGGCTGGATTTTCAATCAAAGTAAGAGGGCGAATACAGAAGAGTTTTTTACGAAACCTAAAGATTTAGTAAATGATCCAGATGTGATATTTTTTCAAAGAATGCACTATCCAGGTCTAATAGTATTCTTTTACTTTCTTTACTATATCGGTGGGTATGAGTATCTGGTATGGTTTGGCTGCTTTAGAATCACTTTAACTTTACATTCCGCATGGGCCATCAATTCGTTAGGACACCTCTTTGGCTATCGCAATTTTGAAACAAAAGATCAATCAAAGAATTCGAAGTTATTAGCCTTTGTTACGGCAGGTGAGGGTTTTCACAATAACCATCACAATAGCCCAGGAAAAGTTAAAATGTCTGTAAAATCCGACGAATTTGATCTGGGATATGCATATGTTAAACTTCTAAGTAAGCTAAATCTGGCTTATGACTTACGTCTTTAGTCACTTGTTTTTCGATGTTTATTCAAGGTAGAATTACCTATGAACGTTCTAAGTCGAAATCCAAATTTTTTAGTTCTTTTAATCCTTTTAACATATAACATTCTTGGGCTAACTGTGCTTGGTTTTAATCGCACACCGTTGCAAGTTTTTGTTACTGTTTCAAGTTGCGGAATCTTTCAAGTTGCACTCGATTATTATTTTAGAAAAGATATTAAGTTCCCTACTAGTGCGATTGTTACAGGGTTAGGCTTATCGATTCTTCTCAATTACGGGCACAATTACTGGTTAACATTAATACCTGTTTTCTTCGCAATTATGACGAAATATGTTTTTACTTTTAAAGGAAAACATATATTTAATCCTGGATTAATGGGGGTTACTCTATCATTTCTCTTAACAAATGATCTGATTTCACCGGCACCAGCATATCAGTGGAATGGAATAGGGATGATGTCTCTCTTTATCGCTGGGCCGGCAATATTTCTCATAATGCCTAAAATTAATAGACATTGGTTAGTTGGAACTTTTCTTCTTACATTTACTGCACAGTTAATTATACGCTCTATTGTAATGAAGCACTATCTGCCGTTTAACACTTTGTTTTTTGGTACAATAACTTCTCCAGCTTTTTTCTTATTCACTTTTTTCATGATAACTGACCCGGCAACAACGCCTTCTAAGAAGAAAGATCAAATTATTACTGGCTTTGTTATAGGGATATTGGATCTCTTGTATCACTTGGTTTCAAGTTATCATACTTTCTTTTATGCAGCTCTAACTCTAGGCTCTTACAAGTTACTAAAAAACCATATTAAGGA
>CAWUIU010000316.1:0-4451 GCA_963922285.1 uncultured Oligoflexia bacterium
TCTCTACTCTGGCCATCCTGCTGGTTTATTTCCTTCTAACAAAAATGCTCCAAGAGTTGTCGTCACAAATGGAATGATGATTCCAAATTATTCAAGGCCAGATGATTGGGAAAAGTTCAATGCACTTGGTGTAACTCAATATGGCCAAATGACTGCAGGTTCTTTTATGTATATCGGCCCACAAGGAATTGTTCATGGTACTACAATCACAGTACTCAACGCAGGAAGAAAAATTAATAATGGTGAAACTAATCTTGCAGGAAAACTCTTTGTAACCGCAGGACTTGGTGGAATGAGTGGAGCTCAACCTAAAGCGGCAGTTATAGCCGGCTGTATTGGCTTAGTCGCAGAAATTAACGAGCATGCTGTTAACAAACGACATGAGCAAGGATGGGTTGATGAAGTTTTTGATAGCCTAGATGAACTTATTCCAAGAATTATAAAGGCAAAAGAGAATAAAGAAGTTGTCTCAATTGCCTATAAAGGAAATGTTGTCGACCTTTGGGAACGACTTGTTCGAGATAATATCCATGTGGAGCTGGGCTCTGATCAAACATCACTTCATAATCCGTGGGCAGGTGGCTACTACCCTCAAGGACTCTCCCTTGAAGAGTCCAATGAAATGATGGCAAGTAACCCTGAAGAATTCAAAAAACGAGTAAGAGAGACTCTTGTTAATCATACCAATGCTATTAATACACTAAGCGATAGAGGTATGTACTTCTTTGACTACGGAAATGCTTTTCTTCTAGAAGCATCTAGAGCAGGAGCTGATATTATGAAAAATGAAACCGAGTTTAAATATCCGTCTTATGTACAAGATATCATGGGGCCAATGTGCTTCGATTATGGTTTTGGACCATTTCGATGGGTATGTTCAAGTTCTGATGAGCAGGACCTTGAAATAACTGATCAAATTGCCAAAGAGGTTCTTAGCCGCCTAATGGAAGAGTCCCCTTCTGAAATTAAGCAACAAATGGCCGATAATATAAAATGGATTGAAGGTGCCAGAGAGAATAAACTTGTTGTTGGATCTCAGGCAAGAATTCTCTACGCTGATAGTGATGGCCGAATTGAAATTGCTCTTGCCTTTAACGATGCGATTAAAGAAGGAAGAATTAAAGCTCCTATCATTCTAGGTCGTGACCATCACGATGTTTCTGGAACAGATTCACCATACCGTGAGACTTCAAATATATATGATGGGTCGGCATTCACAGCAGATATGGCCGTCCAAAACTTTGTTGGAGACTCTTTCAGAGGTGCAACCTGGATTTCACTACATAATGGTGGCGGCGTTGGCTGGGGAGAAGTTATCAACGGTGGTTTTGGCATGGTTATTGACGGAAGTGATGAAAGTGCAGAGAAGATTAAGTCAATGCTCTTTTGGGATGTTAATAACGGTATCAATCGTCGAAGCTGGGCAAGAAACGAAGGTGCAACCTTTGCCATTAAGAGAGCGATGGAAAAAGAGCCAAGATTAAAGGTGACGATTCCAAACTTAGTTGATCCAAAATTACTTTAAAACTAGATCTTTATATAAAGTTTATAATACATATATCTCATCACTACGTGTTGCCCTATAAAAAAGGATACTTAAATGGAGATATCTGGGATTGGTTGACTCACTATCGAGTCCACTAACAAAGGATAAACTCATGGTACTTCTCTATGTATCAAAATTCACTTCTTATTTTAGTGTCTTGAACCAAAGCATTGCTTTTAAAAAATATTACCGATGCTCACTGTGGTGGCTCATTATCAGGGAAGTTTATCTGGTCACTCACTTTTACGGACGTTTATTCTGGTTGAACAGATAATTATGCAATTTGGGGAAAGGGCTCAGGTGAAGTTTTAAGTGCAATTAATTACATTCATGCCGAGCAAAAGAATGGGACTCACGTCAGAGAGACATTTGGTTATCAAAGACTAGAGCACGAATACCTATATTTGAAAAGCTTATTGAAAGATCAAAAATTGAAAGTTTTAAGTATGAAACTGCTTAATTTGGTCTCCGTTATGGAGTCATCTTTATTAAATAACTACGAATCTGATAAGTTAATTTTATATTCGATATGGCCAATTAACTTAAAAGCAACTCTTCAATTTTAAGTTATGTTCTATCGTATAAATTCAGAAGGGATGAAAATCTTTAATCGTCTTAATCAATCTTATAGACACATGGTTTTCTTCAAAAGAGAAGACCTGTATTTAAACTTGTCCTATTAATTGATTTTATCAGTAATTTTTAATGGTAGCTTAATCCGAAGATCACTTTAAAACCAAATTAACTGAACCTAACTTATGAGATTTTCTATATAAAATTGGATAGTTGCAAGCTCAATATACTTAAGTCTCACCTAACTTTTCCGATAAACTTTATAGATATTGATACTTTGAAAGGCTGTTGGTTGAGAAATTATAAGAAGGTTTTAGTTATAGTTAGTTTGATAGCAGTTATTTTAAAACTGACTAATAATTATCATAAGAATATTAATTTAAGTAGAAAAATTGCTAGTGAGTCGATAGTCTCTAGTGAAAGTTGTTATTACATCATAAATAGATTTATGGGTAGTGACACTGAACTTCTCTTTTCTGATCTCGATATTCTAGATGTAATTTTTTCAATTTATACAAAAGAAAAACCGAGACTTAATCTCTACTCAAATGATCTCCTACTAGTCTTAAAAAAAATATATGAAACTGATTCGGAAGAAGACCTAATAGCAAATATAAAAAATAAAAGTAACTTGACTTTAATTAAGAGATATTTCAATGATAGAGAAATTGCTGGTATGTATGGGCGATATTCTCAATTCACGATAGATCTATTAAAAAGAAATGCAGAAAAAGAGAGAGGACATGACTTTCATTCAGGATGGGGATGGAGACTTCTAAGAGATGACGATATAGCATTTCAAGATAATGAATATAAGGTGAATCTACTTAAAAGCTCTACATTAACTGCTGTTGGTGAGGATCAAATTGATCATGTTGGCGTAATGAGCTTATTTCATGAATCATGGGAAAAAATTGCTCCAAGTAATACTAAAATGATCGAATTCTTCTTAACAGGAACAGATTCAAATAATCGTTTATATGACTATGCAACAGAAGTCGCTAAAAAAAGAAGCGAAGGCAAGGTTAAATCTGGTGAAATTTTAGGTTTTGATAATCTGTATGGTGGTGGACGAGGTAAAATGAGAGAAATGAGTAGTGTTTTGTCTAATGATAGGTCTTTAGTTAAGTACAAAATTGCTGCACCCTCTACATATTCGTTTAATCCAAAAAGCGTAGAAGAAATCAAAAGACTCAAAAAAGTAGAAGGCGAAGCACTACAGGCTATAAGAAAAAAATTTACAGAAAACTTGGAAATTGGTGGCTTTATGCTAGAGTCAGTTACTGGTTCTAACGGTTTTCAAGTATTCAGGCCTGAGTTTTTAGTGAAGTTGAGGGCCTTATGCGATGAGTTTAAAATCCCTATTTTTGCTGATGAGGTATTAACTGGAGGTGGAAGAACTGGTAAGTTTTTTGCTTACCAGCACTATGATGGTTTTGAACCAGATTATATAACAGTTGGAAAGGGCTTAGTAATTTCAGGGATTGCAAAGGTTGAAAGAGATGTAAAGCTTCATGAAGTTTCTAAGCCAATTACAACAATCTCTAGCTATACTGAATCATTGTTAAAATCTAGACAAGTTCTAAATAGAATTCACTCTGATGATTTAATGGAATCAGTTGTTGAAAATGGCGATTACCTCTTATCTGAGTTGATTAAGAAAAAGAAGAAAAAGCTCTTAGCAGAAGCTGAAGATGAAATTGATTTTATTCAAAGGCAGCTTAAGTTAAATAAGGAAGAATTAGATTCTTATTCAAATTTTGACACATATTACGAAAGAGTTTTAAATAATCATAAAGCGATGAAAAAACGTGCTATCGATTATCTTGCTAAATATGAGGATGAGCTAAATTCTTTGGAAGCTGGCACTCCTAGACATGAGGTTGTTTTGGCTTACATTGAAGATTACAATATAACAATTTTAAAAGAAGACCCGGTATATAATGAAGTGAAGTTAGTTTTTGATAATACTGTTGATTCTATTCGAAAAGAAATAGCTAAAAAAGAGCAGGAATTAGCAATAGCACAAAAAGAACTAGAAGATATCCAAAATGGAGATAGAGAATATTTTATAGCAAATCATATAAGAGGATTTGGTTATATGCTTTATGGTGCTCCCTTGAATGCAAGGCCTTCAATGGGAAGACACTTCCCTCCTCTAACATTATCTCGAGCAGAGATTGATGAATTACTAGTTGAGTAAAACTACACCGAAAAGTCAAAATGCAAATAAAATGAAAAAAGTTAAGGAACTCGATTATTCCATTAGAGTATCGTGCAACAATTAACTAGGTGTCTCGCGAATTGGGGTCCAGTGCAAAAACTTACACTT
>CAWUIU010000317.1:0-4441 GCA_963922285.1 uncultured Oligoflexia bacterium
AAAAAAAGAGCTTCCCCTACCAACGCAAATTTGTATTTGGCTCTCCTCTTTCCTACAAAACTACTGGTGGGCCGTCATCATTGGTCTTTTTATGAGCTGGTTCTTATTTCAGAAATATATAAGCACAACAAAAGGCCGCTCACGAGTTGACTCAATAGTTCTTAAAGTCCCTGTCTTAGGAACTCTTGTTACAATGATCAATGTCAGTCGTTTTTGCTCAACTTTAGCAACACTTTTAAACTCAGGTGTTCCTATCTTAGCATCAATGAAAATTGTTAAGAACTTAATTAGTAATGTTCATATGGCAGCAGCGATAGAGGCTTCGAGGGTAAATATATCTGAAGGTTCGTCGATGGCAGGTCCTCTTGAACAAAGTAACCTCTTTCCAAAAATGGTAACTCACATGATTAGCCTAGGGGAAAAGTCAGGTGAATTAGAACCGATGTTAAATATTATTTCAGAAAATTACGAAGATCAGGTAGAATCTAAACTTAGTGGACTTACATCAATCCTCGAACCTATTATGATGGTAGGAATGGGTGGTGCCGTAGCATTTATTGTTATGTCAGTTGTAGTCCCAATGATGGAATTAAATTCAATTAAATAAAGGAGAACAAATGTCTTTGCAAAAGAACTTCAAACGTGAAGTTATGATGTCAAATCGAGGGATGTCACTTATTGAAATCCTCATCGCCCTAACACTAATCAGTTTAATGGGGACTTTTATCGCAGGTAAAGTTTTTGATCAACTTCATGAAGGTCGTGTTAAGTCAGCTAAGATTCAAATGAAAGCTTTTGAATCACAGTTAAAAGAATTTAGAAGAAAGTGTTTTTTCTATCCAGAAACAGAACAAGGTCTTGATGCTCTACTTACAAAGCCAGATAGTGGTAGAGAGTGTAAGAACTATCCACCAAGTGGTTTTGTAGAAGCTGATGAAATCCCATTAGATCCATGGGATGGTGAATATGTTTACACATCTGATGGAAGATCATTCAACATTATCTCTTATGGAGCTGATGGTGTTGAAGGTGGAGAAGAAAAAGACGAAGACATCAGTCTAAGAAAACAAAAGAACTAGTATTGATGAATAAGGGCCTAACAGATCGCGGATTTTCACTTCTTGAAATTCTGGTCGCTATGGCCCTTGTTTCATTTATGCTCTTCTTTGTTGCGGGCTCTGACTTTTCCAATCGAAAAAGTCTCGATCAAACTCTCGATAAATTTGAAAGAATCATACGCTACTCTGCTGATGAATCAGTTTTAAGAAATTCTTATATAAGACTCAACTACACCTTTGATAGCGAAGGTGAATCAAGTGGTATAAAACTAGAATACAGTGATGATAAAGATTTTATTATTGATCTTAAACTTGAAGAACTTATCAGTGAAAATAATGAACGAGAGCTTGAAGAGAATGAAGAAAGAATTAAAGAAAGAAACAATAGCTTCAGTCAAATTGATGAATTTGATGCTGATGAATTTGAAATCCCACCAAATGTACAAGTAATCGGTGCCTCAAGCGAGTTAAGTCCTAAGCTAGTAACAGAAAATAGTATTCAAGTGTACTTTTATCCAAATGGACAAAAAGATTCTTCGATTTTTATTTTTGCAACTGATGAAGAGGTCGCTTACATCATTATTGAGCCTTTCCAGCAGGTTATTAAAAGAGGATACAAACTCATACCTGAAGATACTCCAGAAGAAGGCTATTCGGATGCTATCAGCTCTCTAGCGGAAGAAGTTTATAAGGAGTGGAAACAATGAAACTCCTAAGACAACAAGATGGATTTTCCCTTATCGAAGTCATGATCGCACTAGCGATTTTCGCTGTCTTTATTACCTCATTCATGGCCGGTCAAGGATACAATATTACTGACTCTGCAGGCTTTAGGACTGAACTAAAACTCAAAGAATTAGCAATTAATAAATTAAATGAAATTATTGTTGATCCCCCTGAGTTTACAAAACAATTAACCTTAACACCGGACAAAGGAAAGTTTGAAAACGATGAAACCTTTGAATGGCAACTCGAATACACTGAATTTTTAATTCCAAACATTAATGAAATTCAAGGAAAAGAAGAAGAGGAAGACGATAATGCGAATGCTCTTCAGAAGAAGATTTTTGAAAATGTAAAAAAGAACTTAGAAAAAATGATTTGGCAGGTAAGAATAACTGTTACCGATACTAATACTAATGATAGCTACAGTGTTTCCACTTGGCTTATGAATGATAAACATGAGGCACAGATAGATGCTCTTTAATGAGAGGAGAACCTTTGATTTAAATAACGAGCGAGGCTTCTCTCTTCTTGAAGTTCTTATCGCTATTGCTATCCTCTCAATTCTCATGGTCTCAATTTATCAAATCATCGATAACTCCACAGATGCCAATATAAGAATCCAGAGAGAAGACCGAGATCTGATGCAATTTGAATCAGCGATGAGTCTTCTTCAATCTGATATCGAATTTATGTCCAGTCCGCTCTACTATGAATCAACTGAAGAAGATGATGAAAAGGCCAAGAAAACAGCTTATAAACTAGCAAAAGTTCCCACTGAAGAAGATCAAGGAAGCGTCTATGACGAAAAAACTTTGAGTGATCTCTACAATGGTTACTCAGAGAGCAAGCGAGTTATTCCTCTTGTTATTTCTGAGACAAAGTCTGATATCGCCTTTCTAACCTCTTCAGGAAGAAGGCTTATAAGAGACTCTATGCAATCAAATATGCTATGGGTTAGATATCGTCTCGTAAATGATCCAGAACCAATTAATTCAGAAACTCCATATATGCTGACAAGAACAACTATACGAGAAGACCTCTACAATTTAAATCTCGATTTTGAAGGGCAAAAAGAATATGTCATCTTAAAGAATCTTTCTAAACTGGAATTTCACTATTGGGACCGTGAAACAAAGAAGTATGTTGATAATTTAAAACTAATAAACAACAACGATAAATTTACACCAAGACTAATTAAAGTCGTCATGGTCTATGCAGCAGACTCAGGGGAAAAGTATGAAGGAGAAAGAACCTTTCGCCCACTCTATCCAGTAGTCGATACAAAGAAATTACTTGAAGCGAAGTACACGCCAACAAAGACGAGTGGTCCGTCAGGTGGTCTAAGTGGTGGTAGCAGTAGCGGTTCCTCTGAAGTCAAAAGTGATAGCAAAGATGGCAGTGATGGAGAAGAAAATTAATGAAAAAAATTCTCTCAAATCAACGTGGTATAGCAATTATGATGGTAACAACAGCTGTCGCCATCCTAACGATCCTACTTGCTAACTCAACTTTTGAAACTAAGCTTAATAAATTAAGAGTACAAAATACCGTTGATAAATTACAAGCAAAACTAAATGCTGAAGCAGGACTACGCTTTTCATTAGCAAAGCTTAAAATTTACAAAGAGGCTTGGAATCTTCTCGAGTCAAATGATAGCCTTAAAGGAGCCGTATCTCCAGGGGACGCTGAAAAAGTAGTAACCCAGCCTTTTATCTACCCTATTCCAATTGATGAGAAAAAATCAAACGTCATCCAAAGAAATGCAGTTAAGGAATTTGAAAAAAACAATCTCATCGTCGGAGAATTATCAGTTTCTATGACGGCGATTACCGGTTTTTTAAACCCTAACTCTCTAAGAGTTATTAAGGCTAAGCAAACGGGACAGGAGCAGGACCAGGATCAAGATCAAGATGAAGACCAAGATCAAGACGATGAAGATAAGGCCAATAATCTTAAGCCCCATGAGTTTATGGAAAAGACATTTCTTGAAACTTTTCAAAAAACCCTAGAAGAAAAGCTCGAAAATGATGAGTACTTCCAAGAAAACTATTCAAATATCAATCCAGAACTTCTTGTAAAAGAAATTAAATACTATGTCTCCCCAAAGGGATCTTTTGATGAACCAGAGCTCGCTGATATCGAAAAGCTCTATGTCGAAAAGGAAGTGACACCAAAGCACGCGCCAATGGCCTCTATTGAAGAGATGTATTCTCTTGCTGGCTGGAATGATGATCTGGTTAACCTCATAAAGGATCGCCTAAGTATTCACCAAGTAAGTGTTATCAATGTTAATCAAATAACGGCAAATCAGTTAAAAGTTCTCTTCCCAGAAATTACAAAATTTCAAATTGAGGAATTTTTCAAATACCGTGATGGGGATCAAGAACTTGAAACATCTCCACAAGAATTTAAATCAAGTGAAGACTTTAAAAACTTCATTACATCTAAAATATCTGTTCTTGAAACAACTGATTACGATAAGAGAATTAAGGAGTTTGAAGCTGCTGATATAAAAATTGGTGTTGCGGGAAAAGTATTTGAAGTAATTTCAAAGGGATCTTTTGCAAGATCGGTCTATCAAATAACAGCTTATATCGACCTGCCTGTTAAACCTGATCCTCCGAAAAAAGAAGATCCAAAAAAATCAACGGACACAG
>CAWUIU010000318.1:0-4425 GCA_963922285.1 uncultured Oligoflexia bacterium
CATGAGTATCGTTTTGATGATGTTGAACAATATTCAACAAATATCAAAGAACAAAAAGAGAAGGCTAAGTTAATAGTTAAATCATTCGAACAAATCGTTGAGTTTTTAATTACGAGGGAAAGCCCAACGATGACGAGTCTCAAAGAGAGTGAAACTCAAAAAAAATTTGATCAAATTTTCAAGAAGAGAAAGGTATATAACTTGTTAAAGCGTATAGGCTTTAATGAAATGGAAAGTGTTTTCTTATATAAAAATCATCTTGAAAAAATTACAAAATTTTCTAAAACTTTTTCTTATTTTGAAAGGGCAAAGTCTCTAGAAGGACCAATAAATGTGAATGATGGAATCAGTTGGAATGCCATCTTCTGTCTACGTGACGTTTTAAGAGAGCTGCCTCAAGTCCTTCATATTAGAGATGGAGAAATACTTAAGCATTCAGACTTTATAGATATCATTAAGTCTAGGTATGCAACTAAAGAAGATTTACAAAAGACAACCCTTTCTAAAAAATCACGGGAATTTCAAAAAAACTATCTTTCTCTTGTTAGCACAGTTTCAAATAAAATGGGGCGAAGTTTAACAGACCAGCTCTTGCAAATTTCAATTCGCTCTGGAATTATTAATAAGTATGATCGAGTAACTGGAGATAGTATTACTGTTATAGTAGAAAAAGTAATAAATAGTTTAGAGAATACTTCAGTTGATAATTTATATGAGCAAGTGATTGATTTTAGTTTGCTACAAAATACGGATCCAGATCAAGTGGCAATACATATAAATGATACTAATCATAAGAAGACAATGACTTCATTTCTAGAAGTTGTAAGAGAATTTCGAGACGGTTTATAAGGTTAAAGAATGAATTTGTGCTTATATAGTGGTGGTGATGAGAGCGAAAATAGAGCACTCGATTTAAAGGTCCTATCTCTTGTAAACTCGGAAGAAATTAGCATCACATACATACCTTCATGCTCATATGATAGTGAAGTCTATTTTTGTGAATTTGTGAATCAATATAAGTCTCTAGGTGTGAAACGTTTTATACACTTTGCTGTTGATGTGGATTATTCCCATGTCCTAGAGGAAGAAGCCTTTAAAAGTGATATTATTCATCTGTCTGGTGGTAACACGTATTATTTCTTACGTCATCTAAGAGAGAAGAATCTCCTTCCAAAGTTAAAAAAATTTGTAAAGGAAGGTGGAATGTTAACTGGCTTAAGTGCTGGCTCAATTATTATGACTCCGAATATCGAAACTGCTGGGTTCCCAGAGTTTGATAAAGATGACAATGAGGATGGTATGACAAATTTTAAGTCATTAGGGCTAGTAAATTTTGAATTCTTTCCACATTACAAGAACTCTAATCGATATGATATCGAACTAAAAAAACATTCGCGGAAAATAAAGTATCCGCTCATTGCATGCTCTGATGGAAGTGGAATTGTCGTAAGTGGTAACAAGATTGAGTTTCATGGAAAATGTTATCGCTTCTTTAACGGTAGAAAAGAAAAAATCGTTTAAGGTGTAGGTTCACTAGGCCTTGTTAAGATAAACGTTAAAACGGAAATTCCAATAAGTGTCACTACTATTTTTATTGGTAGAATTACATTTACAAATCCAAGCGTATAACCAAAAAGTATAATTATCATTATTGTAGAAATGATTTTAGCGCGCGTTCTAATTATCTTGTGTTTTTGCCAATCTCTAATGATCGGCCCAAAAATTCCATGATTTAACAACCATCGATGTAAAGTTTCAGAAGAGTTTGAAAAGAAATACGCTGAAAGCAGAAGGAATGGGGTTGTTGGCAATAGTGGAAGAAAGACTCCTATTAACGCTAAGATCGTCGTAATAATACCTAGAGTAAGAAAGAGTACTCTCTTGGTTCCCTTTAGCATGGAAACTTCTTTATTGGAGATTGTTTTTTCTTTGCTTTGTAACAAAATCTCATCGGCGCAGGATAGCCTTCAACAGTTTTGGAATGATCTTCTGGATTTAAAAAATCTTCTAAAGACTGATGTGGTGGAGGACAAAAACGACTAAGCCTTTGCTCTGAAAAGTCTGTCGTTGAACTTGATATTAATTCGATATCAGTAAATCCTGTACGATGTAGCCAATTTTTAAAGCAAGACTCTGTAGGTAAGAACCATACGTTTCTCATTTTTGAATATTTGTCTTCAGGAAAAAGGCAGATCGATTCTTCTCCTGGGATACCAATAGTTTCAATAATGGCAGTTCCCCCAGATTTTAATGCTTCTCTAATATCGATCAATTGCTCTAGAGGATGTCGATGGTGATAAAGAATTCCCATGGAAAAAACCACATCAAACATCGATAAGAAAGACTTTACATCTTCAACACCAAGAAGCTCCATCTTTAAGTTTTTAGCTTGCACGAAGTGATTAATGAAATCAAACTGTGCCTTACAATGAAGAACAGGGTCTATACCTAGAACTAATTTAGGCTTATACTTAAGCATCTGAAACATGTAATAGCCATTGTTACAGCCAATATCGAGAATCGTTTGATTCTCTAGCTTTGGAAGGAATTCATTGATGCGTTTCCATTTTTGATCGCTTCTCCATTCGGCATCAATCTCAAGGTTTCCAATTTTGAAGGGACCCTTACGCCAAGGAATCAAATCAAGTGCAAGTTGTTCGATTATTTTTGAATCTTCAGTATTAAATGATGCGCCAGAGTATTCTTTAGTTAGTGGGCTTATTTCATTTAAGTTTATACTCTTTAATTTCTGATAAATATGTTGGTATTTATTTTTATTCTTTGATGAGTTCCAACCAGAACTCTTTGCTAGAGTTTCATTTATATGGTTGAGGTCTACATGTGGTCGATAGTCCTCGAGATATTGAGTCATTTACTTAATTCCTAGATAACAACTAAAGTTATACCATCTAAAAATCATCTCAGTTTTGTCGAAGCCAGCTTTACTCAACATTTGAATTTGTTCGGCAGGCTTAATCGGTCGCATAACATCTTCAAGAGCTTCTCTTTTTTGAGAGATTTCCATTTCACTATATCCGTTTCTTCTTTTGAAGTCATAATATAGCTCAACGATCAAATCATCAATAGACTCATCATGACAAATAACTTTTTCAGATAAGACAAATATTCCACCCGGCTTTAAAGATCTATATATTTTTTCAAGAAGCTCTTGGCGACTCTCAAGAGGAAGAAACTGCATTGTATAATTCATTATTATCATCCCAGCTTCTTCATGAGGCTCATAAGTTAATATATCAGCATGTTCAATATGAATATTTTGAGTGAGTCCATGACTCTTAACTTTATTCTTTGCTTTCTTGACCATGGGCGAAGAGTTATCAATGCCTGTCATAAGGGGCATTTCAAGTTGATTCGATCGAAAATATTCGCCTATTGATTGTAGAGTTGTTGCTGTTGAGCAACCAAAGTCATAAATGTGCCCACTTTGGTAAGCCCTTCTACATAGGTCGAGAATGATTTTATGAACTTCTTCGTAGTTTGGAACCGATCTTTTGACCATATCGTCGAAGACATCAGCAACTTCTTGATTAAATTTAAAATCAGAAATTTCTTCAATTTTTTCGTGAAAAATGTTGTCTCGCATTGCAATTCCGTCCCTCTGCGGTGGATTTTGTATTTTGTACCAAGCTTTGTCACGTAAAAGCTTGGAGATCGAGTAATTTTTTCCATGATGTTATAAGATTTTTTTATGTCTTATTAGATAGTTAGGTGCTGGTTAGTAAAATTAAATTAATCAAAAATGTAAATATTTACCGTTGAAGTACAGCTATTTTCCTGTCAAAATTAAAGTTGTTTTATGGAGGGCCTTTCACGAGAGTGGTAAATAGGTTTAAAGGCGTGCACTGTTTACGCTCAAGGATGAATTTATGTTTTCAGTAGCGGATTTTTCGAGAGCAATGAACGAAACTCACCGTATCTGTACTCATGATATTTCTGGTCATCTTCATTTTCTTCGATTTTGTATGGATGAAATTGTAGAGAGGGAAGGGGAAGATATCACAGAGTTATTGAGTCGATTAGATGAAGGACTGGAAAAATTAGAAGAGTTGAACCGTCTCCTTAAAATATGTACTCGCTACTTTAATCCGGAAGAAACAGTTACACTTGCTTCTCTTTGTGAAAAAGCATTTGGCTTAATCTCTCTTTACCATCAGAAATTTATTAAAGATATAACATATGTGACTGATGGTCATGCTAACTTTAACATTAATCATACAGTATATTTAATCGATGGTATTTTTGGAATCGGTTCGATAATTGCTCATTTCGCTGTAATCGAAAATATTGATTCTCTGCATTTCGAATTATTCGCTGCTAAGGATAAGATACTTATTAAAGCAAATGTTCCAAATGTTGACGAAGAAAAAATTAGTGATCTTTTAAAGAATGGAAATGAAAACGATA
>CAWUIU010000319.1:0-4420 GCA_963922285.1 uncultured Oligoflexia bacterium
CGAATTATTTTCGTGTGCGTTTAATAAGTCATTTATTGGCTCTAAAAGAGTATTTATTTTTTCAATTTCGTCACTACTTAAATCAATACTAAAGTATCTTATTTTATCAATGACATTTAAGTTACTATTAGGTGTAATCATATTTAACTCCTTAAAATAATACGACTCTTCCCTATAAACAAGTTGATATTATAAAGTCCATTGTCAACCCTTGGGACTATTCATATTGTGTCTTTACAATATCCTGACATGAATTTTGCATACAACTCATCAGCACCTGACTATTTTATTCTAGAATAATTTTAGACAAAGTTATTTCGCTTAATAAGAGCTGGAGGTATTGGTGAAAGTCGAAATTAAAAATATAGGTTTGGAAATTTCTCCTAAACTAAAAAAGAGAATTCAATTGAAATTTCTTTCCAACATAACAAAAGTAAATGAAGTTAGTAATGCACGACTTACATTTATTCAAATAGACGACACACTTGAAGGTACTATTTCAATTGAAATTGAAGGCAAAACTTTTTATACATCTATTATTGATAAAAATCCGATAGATATGACGTTGGAATTAGCACAAGATATTTCAGAACAGTATGATCAATGGAGACGATTACAAATTCTCAACAACTACCTTGATGGAAAGTTAAGTTATTATGCAACTCAAGATTTCATGCATCTTAAAGGTCTTAATGAGGTTTCTTAATATTTCAGAACATTAATTATTCTTTACCCCTTATATTTTACAGCTTAAGCTAGATACTCATATTATAAGTGATCAAAGGAGTGATTATGAAAAAAATGATTCAATTAATCTTTCTTCTAGTCTTTGCAATGAGTGCAAGTGCATTTGAAGGTCAATTAAAGTATGCCAAAATTCTATTTTCACCGATTCAAGTCTTAGATATCCAGCTTGATAAAATAGATCTCAATGACTTTTCTGATCAAAGTGGTTATTACATAGGTACTAAGAGTGTACCAATGGCAAAAATTGGAGAACTAAATTACAAGATTTTCCGAATTTTTAAAAAGGGAACACAATCAGCAAAAAGACTATTTCTAAAAGAAGAACAAACAGGTGAAAATGTCGTTCTCGTCCATGAGAGAAAGGGTTTCACTCTCGTTCATATCAGAACGCAAAATCGCTACAAAATTAACAAGTTTACAGATTGGAAGTAGCCTTGCTACTTCCTCTTACTTAAGAGAGAATTCTCTTGATTCAGTTGGTGCAATATCTTTAATTTCTCCATTAGTGCATTCAGCACCTTTATGATCGGTATGACCAAACTCAAAGCCATTACTTATAAATAGCGCATCCTCATCCCACTCTTCAATACGTCCAGTCCACGTATTGCCTGTCGTCAGCTGAATTTCTACCCAATGTCCTAATAACTTTTCTTTCATATTTACTCCAATTTTCACTATTTTATAATAGGATTTACATTCAATCAAAGATTATCCAAATAACACGAGAAATTGGTTGAGAACCTACACTATCCCCATGTACGATTAAGAAGATCTAACTTAGAGGTTCATATGGAAAAGATTATAAATCACAAAACTTTCAACGAAAAGAATAGAAGAATGGTTTTTAGAGATGAAAATAAGCAAGTTCTCGTCATTCAAGTAGGGTCAAAAATATTTGCACTTGATAACCGCTGTCCACATGAAGGCTATCCACTCAGTGAGGGAAATATTGATGACGACTCATGTTCTCTCACGTGTAATTGGCATAATTGGAAGTTTGATTTAAAGTCTGGTAAATGTTTTCTAGGTGGAGATAATGTCCGCACTTATCCTATTAGAAAAGATGAGCAAAATATATATGTGAATCTTTCTGATCCTACACCTGAAGAAATCAAAGCATCTGTTCTTGAAGGAATGGAAGTTGCCTTCAGAAAAAGACAGTATGCAAGAATCTCAAGAGAAATTGCACGTCTTCACTACAATGAAATCGATGCACTTGAGTCAGTTAAGGCTGCCCTCATTTGGTCTGCTGAAAATTTTGAATTTGGAACAACTCATGCTTATGCAGCTCTAGCTGATTGGATAAATCTCTATCAAAATACAAATGATCTAACAGAGAAAATAATAGCACTAACCGAAGGGATTGATCATCTCGCACTCGATAGTTTAAGGCATGACCAATATCCTTTTGTAAAAAACAAAGTTACTTTTGATGCCAAGCAATTGGAAAATGCTGTAGAAAATGAAGATAGAGAGCTTTGTGAAAGTATGATTAACTCCTTCTTTGAAAACGGAGGAGAATTTAAAGAGCTTGAATACTGTCTCTCTAAAATTGCTCTAGCTCATTATAATGACTTTGGGCACTCTCTTATCTATGTCGTCAAATCATTTGAAATTTCTCGTGTCTTTTCCGATCGAGAAATTGATCGTATTCTTGCACTCAACCTGATTAGAAGTCTTTGTTATACAACAAGAGAAGACTTACTTCCGCAATTTAAAAATTATCAATCAACACTTGAAAAAATAAAGAGTGGAGACTTTAAAGAATCTGAAAAACAGCCTCTCAGTAATCTTAGTGTTACAAAGTCATATAATTGGTTAGTTGAGCAATATAAGAATTATGAAATTAAAGAACTCTACGATCATGTTATTGCTTTTAATGCTAAGAACATGCTGCAGTATGATCTATCTTTTCAAGAAGCAACAAATAATCCAGTGACTAAAAATATTGGCTGGCTCGATTACACACATGCCCTCACCTTTTCAAATGCTGTTCGTATAACATGCGAAAAGTATGAAGACCTCTGGCCTGCAGGTCTCGCTCAAATGCTGAGTTTCTATGGTCGAAATACTCCATTCATTGATAAATCAATCAAACAAGAAGACTGGGACATGTCTGTTGAGGCTTTTAAAGAAAAGTTTAACAATCTCATATTCGATCATGGACTTTCTCAACCAATCTTTAGTGCTCATGTTTTAAAGACAACAATTGCAGTTCTTGAAGAAGTTGAATATGCCACAGAGGATACCAAAAAAATACTGCTAGCATCGATAAATCGCTTTGTCTCTTCGCCAATAAAGCAAAAACATATGAAACGTCTTGTCTCACAAGGATTAAAGCTCGTAGAGAAGGACTTTAAATAGTTTAATAAAAGAACTTAACTTCTTCCCCATACTCAGGTAGGAGAATGCGTGACTTAGGCGCCATCTTTTTTCCAGTACTAATGAACTCTTCTAAGTCTACTCCCATAAGATGTTGAACTCCATCTTCGAGAGTATGAAAGATTCCATCATAGTGGACAGGAATGATTCCTTTTGGGTTGAAGCGTTTGACAATTTTATCATAGATGAATTCTGAACTTTTTCTTAGAGCAATTCCTTGAATGAGAACATCAACTTTTTTAACAGGCTCAAATGGATCAAAGTCAGTTGGGATATTGCTTGATGGCCAAAAGAGAATGTTTCCTTTTGGATGTTCAAGATAATAACCAAAACCCTCATCATTTTTATAATCAGAAACGGTTGGAGTTTTTGAAAAATTCTTCTTATCTATTTTACCACCAAAGAAAACATGGCCCATGACATGTGCAGCATGCTTACCTTTTAATGCTGTTATTTGAAAATCTCCACTCTTAAAGACTTCTCCATGTGTTTGCGAAAAGATTTGATCTTTTGCAACCCCTTGCGACTTGGCAATAATTTTCCCATTTGGAGAAACATAGACACGGGGACTTCCATACTTTGCCATATTCCCTAAATCTAAAATATGATCAAAGTGATTATGATTGATAAATATACTATCGAGTTTCTTTACCCCTACTTTCTTTAACCACTTATCCACTACTTCTTTCTTTGATATCACTGGTCTCTGTAATCCCAGATGTAATAGACCGTAGCGAGTGATAAAAGCATCAAAAGCTATTGTCGTTTTACCATCTGTAAAGATACAAGTAGATGTTCCAAGCCAGTAGAATTTAATTCCAGCAAAGCTTTGTACCGTGATGAATAGACAAATAAGGATTTTTTTCAATAGACTTCCTTATGAATTCTTTGGAAGATGGACATCCATTTGTGGATAAGGAATTGATAAGTTCGCAGCTTCAATCTGTTCCTTAATCGTCTTTTGTAATTCCCAATTCGTCGCGAGGTAATCCTTCGAATTTGTCCAAGCTCTGAAAAGAATATTTACACTACTATCACCAAGACCGCTAACCACAATATGAGAGCCTGGCTCAGCAAGGATTCGTGATTCATCACTTTTAATTTTTGTAAGAACTTCAATAGCCTTATCAATTGAATCATCATAAGAAATACCAACTGTAATATCGATTCTTCTTATTGGATTACTACTAAAATTTTTAATATTTGCACTCGAGATATTTTTATTTGGAGTTGACATAAAAATACAATCTGCAGCTTTTAAATTTGTTTAGAATATATTAATCTTTTCAAA
>CAWUIU010000320.1:0-4406 GCA_963922285.1 uncultured Oligoflexia bacterium
AGTGATCTATATTTAGATGCTAATCAATAAAAAACCAAGGGTGTAAACCGTAGCTAAATAAGTCTTGTGTGTAATAATTAAAATTCAAGTCGTATGAATTTTTGAGAATTAGTTGACCTTCTTTTGACTCACTGTTTTGAGAGTGATTAAGGATATCGATAAATTCTATATTTTTTAAAAGATCGCTTGTCATATGATGCACATTCTAATACATTTACAACCTATTATAAATATATGAAATGTCATGATTAAAGATCATGCATAAATATTTAATTTTACATTAATTTTGAGTGCAAAAAGTAGGAGTTCTTAATGTTAACAATTAGATTACAACGTGGTGGTAGAACACACATGCCAATTTACACTATTGTAGCAACTGATTCTAGAAACCCAAGAGATGGTAAATTCAATGAAAAACTAGGTCAATATAACCCACATTTAGAAGATGGAAATCTTTTAAATATTAAAGGTGAAAGAATCAAAGAACTTCTTGATGGTGGAGCGACTATTTCTGACACAGTTAGAACTCTTCTTAAGAAAAACAAAGTAACTCTTCAATAAGAACTTGAAGACTACGATTATTCATTAAAGCGAGTAGACGATGAGTGAGTTGAAAGACCTAATTGAGCATATAAGCAAGGCACTTGTTGATATGCCAGAAAAAGTAGTTGTTAGAGAAGTTGTTGGTGAACAAACAACAGTTATTGAAGTAGATGTTGACGAAACTGATAGAGGTAAGGTTATCGGTCGTGATGGGAAAACGGCTAAGGCGATAAGAACGATACTTAACGCTGCTTCAACAAAGTTAAAGAAGCGTTCTGTACTACAGATTATTGAATAGCAGAATGTTTCTCTATCTAATATTTTGATGAATCAAATTTATTCAGATATTTAAAAGCCTTCTCTTAAGAAGGCTTTTTTTTATGGTAAAGAAAAATTAATTAATATTTATTTGGTTACTACCCGAACCTTATGTCATGATGGAAGTATAAAGCTTGACCCATCTTTCATACTGGAGGTTACACGTGAGTAGTTTGCGAATATTGATCGTCGACGATGAATACGATATCCTTGAAATTTGTAAAGATGCCTTTGGTTATGAGGGCCATGATGTTGTCACAATGCTTGATCCTGAAAAAGCTTTGAAGGAAATAAAGTCTCGGGACTTTGATGTTGTAATTTCTGATGAGAAAATGCCAACCCTTACAGGTACAGAGTTGTTTTATTTAATGCGTAAAATTCTTCCTAAAGACCGGTTTCCGTCATTTTTTTTAAGTACCGGTGACTTTGGCATCGATATAAAGCATTTAAAGGAAGAGGGGATGACAGATATACTAATAAAACCTTACGATATCGATATGCTCGTGGACTTTGTTTTACAACGTACTCAAAAAGTTGCTTAACTATTCTTTTCAGGCTCTGATTTATTTTCTACTTTTTCAGGATCTTCTTTTACCCCTTTCTTAAAATTTTTTATTGCTTGGCCCATAGATTTACCAAGTTCTGGTAACTTCTTTCCGCCAAATAATAGAACGACAATTGCGAGAAGTATAAGACCTTCACCGATTCCTAAACCAAACATTAGCCTATCCTTTAGATGATTAGTAAATTTTAGAAAGATCCATTGAATATTTACCAGGAGCGTAATTTATGAATCTTTGTTCTTTAAGCTTTTGATATTTAGTACTTCTACTAGCATAAGCAGCATATGGATAAATGGCAATACCACCTCTAGGTGTAAATTCTCCAATAACTTCAATAAACTTTGGTTTCATAAGCTTGACAAGATCATTACAGATCTTTTGAACACAGTCCTCGTGAAAGTCACCATGATTTCTGAAGCTAAAAAGATAAAGTTTTAATGACTTTGATTCAACCATTTTCTTGTCGGCAATATAATTAATGTAGATTCTTGCGAAATCTGGTTGACTTGTCTTTGGGCAAAGGCTCGTAAATTCAGTACAAACAAATGTGGTCCAAGCATCTTTTCCTGGGTTCTTATTATCAAATGCTTCAAGTGTTTCTGGAGTATATGTTGTAGGATAGTCAGTATTAGTCTCTCCTAATTTAAAGTTCTTTAATTCTTTTTGTCTTGTTTTTGTCTTTGTTGATTTTACTTTTTTTACGGCCATTTATGAACTCACATTGGTTTTCATATTCATTAATAATTGGTAACTTATGCAAAACAATTAACATAGGTTTATGCAATATGGCAAATAGACAAGTTGGTCTAACTTTCCCAAGTGATGAGATGGTAACAAAAGTTGTTGTCGTTCAACTAGGTTCTCCAAAGTCCACAAAGGTTTCCGATGTAAGGTCATACCTTAAAGAATTTCTTGCAGACCCACGAGTCGTCGATATTAATCCTTTTTTGTGGAAAATTATTCTAAACTGCTTTGTTCTTCCGTTTAGACCTAAAAAGTCAGCTGCATTATATTCCAGAATTTGGGAAGGGACAGAATTTCCTCTCACCAGAATTACTCGTGAGTTTACCCATAAAGTTGATGCAGCTACGCCAAATAATATTGAGGTGGAGCATGCATTTCTTCTTTGTGAGCCAAGGGTCGAAACTGTCTATGGCAAATGGCTAGGGGAGCTTGATACAAGAATGAACCCTGCTTCACGTCTTGTGGCGATTCCTATGTTTCCTCAGTACTCTGAGAGTACGATTGCCTCAGGAATAGACTTTCTGGCAAAGGCGTTATCTACACAGGTTCGTATTCCAGATCTCCACATTATTACTAACTTTCATCGTCAGCCGATGTTTATTGAGAACTCAGTTCGCTTGATTGAGGATACAGTTAGAGGAAAAGTTATTGATCACTTTGTCATGTCATTTCACGGAATTCCTAAAAGACGTGTTGTATATAAAAAGGATCCGTACTATCAACATTGCTTCGAAACTTTTGTTCTTATTCGTGATCGTATTACATTTATCGAAAAAGAGAAGATACA
Organism: uncultured Oligoflexia bacterium; assembly: GCA_963922285.1. Taxonomy (GTDB): domain Bacteria; phylum Bdellovibrionota; class Bacteriovoracia; order Bacteriovoracales; family Bacteriovoracaceae; genus Halobacteriovorax_A. The sequence continues at coordinate 2,956 of CAWUIU010000320.1, forward strand.
TTTTACCTTTCAATCACGTTTTGGATCTGAAGAATGGTTAACGCCTTATACAGATGATTTTGTTGTGAACCTCGCTAAAGATGGTGCCAAGAATATTGCTGTCTATTGTCCAGCGTTCGTAGCAGACTGTTTAGAAACGATTGATGAAATAGGAACCGAACTTCAAGAAGAAGTAGAAGAATATGGAACCAATGTAACAGCTATTCCTTGTTTGAACTCAGATGACAAGTGGTGTTCTGATTTCGCTGAATATGTTGTGGGAGTTTGCGAGAACCCCAAGCAAGTTGAAAAAAATAAATTATCTATTACTAAAAAACATTATGAGGAGATGCCTGTGCCTGAAATGAGTAGCCCACAATTAAGTGACAAGGCTAAGAAATCGTTAAAGATTGTTTTTCTAACACTATTCCTAGACCTTGTTGGTTTCTCAATCATCTTTCCTCTTTTTCCACAACTTGCTAAATATTATTTAACTATTGATGCGGACAATTTTTTCTTGCAGGCAATCTTTGGCTCTATTAATGCTCTAACTGCCTCTGGGGGGCTTCAAGATTTCAACTCAATCGTACTCTTTGGTGGGGCGCTTGGTGCTCTTTATTCTCTTCTTCAATTTGTTGCTTCTCCTATTTGGGGCGGAATTTCAGATCGAATTGGGAGAAGGCCTGTTCTACTGATTTCTGTTTTTGGCTTGTTTTTAAGTTATGTTCTATGGTTTGTATCAGGAAGTTTTACAGTTCTTATCCTCGCTAGGTTCATTGGTGGAATCATGGGAGGAAATATATCGACAGCAACTGCTGTTGTTGCAGATGTTACTCAGAAAGAAAACCGTGCAAAGGGGATGGCAACAATAGGTATTGCGTTTGCTCTTGGCTTTATCATTGGTCCAGCAATGGGTGGACTTCTTTCAATGATCGACTTAACGAAACAGTTTCCTAATCTCATTCAATATGGTGTAAATCCATTTTCGATGCCTGCACTTCTAGCAGGAATATTAGCACTCTTTAATTTTTTCAATCTTTGGAAGTCTTTTGAAGAAACGCTACCTGAGGAGAAGCGTGGACAAGAGGGGGGAGAGAGAACAGCGAATATCCTTAAGCTATTTAAGCCGCTTCCTTATGTTGGTGTTAATTTAACAAATATTGGTCACTTTCTCTTTCTTATGGCCTTTTCTGGAATGGAGTTTACCCTAACATTCTTGGCAGTTGAGAGACTATCATATACACCTATGGATAATGCCTATATGTTTATTTTTATTGGTTTTATAATTGCGATGGTTCAAGGGGGATATGTACGAAGAAAAGCTCATCAGATTGGTGAAAAGAGAATGGCATTGCAAGGCCTTGTCTCGGTCATTCCAGGTCTGTTGTGTATTGCTTTTGCCCAGGGGAATTTTCTAATTTATGTCGGACTTTTCTTTTTAGCTATTGGTAGTTCCATGGCAATTCCATGTC
>CAWUIU010000321.1:0-4388 GCA_963922285.1 uncultured Oligoflexia bacterium
TAACTGGCGCAGAGTCTTTTCAAAAGGAAGGATGTCTGGAAGTATTGAGGATTGGGCCTGGGCATTTAATAACAGTGGTTTACTCTCATTCAAATTAAATGGAAGCACACCAAGTTGTGGATCTGGTTATGTTCTCCCTATACTTTTGGAAGTATGGCACCATGTAGTCGTAAGCTATAATGGTATTGATTTAATGACTTATTTGGATGGAGACTTGAAATCAACTGTAAATTGTCCAGGACTCGTTCTTGCTAATACAGATAACGATATGCAACTTGGAGCAGCTGTAGCAGGCGGAAGTCGAATGGATGGTGAACTAGATGAAGTTGCAATCTGGAATACTGATTTATCACCAGATGATGTATTAAAAATTTACTCCACTCAAAATCAAAACTACACAGAGCTTAGCTCTTCATGGACACCCCATTGGAACGATATCGTTGGCTATTGGAAAATGGATGGTAATTGGCAAGACTCTTCTGGTAATGGGAATCATGTAGTAACTGTGAATGGTGCTACGTTTAGTTCAACAGCAAAAGTTGGGAGCCAATCGGGGCAATTCGATGGAGTAGATGATGATGTAAGAGTTAGTGACTCATCAAGCTTAGATAGTATAACAAATATGTTAACGCTTAGTGGTTGGTTCTACTTAGATTCAAGCATTGATACATCAGGATCATCAGATTACCGAATTCCTATAGCAAAGGGAACATTTACCGGTTCATTCTTTTTAACCTTAGAAGACTCAGGAGCCGGATACCAAATGTCTACAATTGTTGGAGGAGTTAGGAACTCCTGTTTTGTTAGTGGGGATTATCGGAACTTAATAGGACAATGGTACCATCTCGCGTTCAGTTTTGATCATGTCAATGGGCTTTGTCACGCTTATATAAATGGTGAACTTAGTGAGTCAAGGACCAGGACTGTCGGTACGATCGATAGTTCTAACAATAGTTTAGTTTTTTCACATAATGTTAGTGGTAGGAGGTATCCAGGAAAAATGGATGACATATCATTATGGAAAACAGCCTTAAATGCTTCAGAGATTAAAACAATATACAATCGACAAAAACAAAAGTATGCAGCTTCTTTTAAGTCACCAGTAATTGACCTAGGCTCATCACAAAATGTAAAAAGTCTTTCGCATAAAACTGAACTTCCTTTTATGAAAGAAATTTCTACAGCTAATGAGAACTCATCCGACTATACTTCTTTGAGTGGAGACTTGAGCAATGGGCTTGTGGGATATTGGTCCTTCGATGAGAGTTCTTTAAATACTGTTTCTGACACTCCGTCTAATTCAGACTTCGAGGATAAGTCATCAAATAGCAGTCATGGTAGTGAAAGTGGGGGGGCTGTGATTGTAAATTCTGGTGTTTTATCAAATGCTGTGAGCCTTGATGGTAATGACGATTTCATTGAGTTAGGAAGTTCTTTGCTTCTCAGTGGAGATACTTCATTCTCGCTATCCTGCTGGATAAAAACAAATCAAACAGTAAACTCTTCTGATAACAACATAGGAGGAAGATGTATTTCAGTTTATCGTAACAATACAGGAAGTGGCTTAAGTTCAAAAGTTGGTCTTGGTCTCTATGGTAATAATTCTGATACTGTTTTACTTTTTGCAAATGGCCCTGGAAGTGTAACTATACCTTCTGCGGGTGTAACTGATGGTGAATGGCATATGCTAACTGCAACTTATGATACCAGTATAAACGAAATAAATGTTTATATCGATGGTGAGATTAAAAATACAACAACTACAGCCAATATTGCAGCGAATACAGGAAATGAACCTATCAGAATAGGGTCATTTAATAACAATTCAGGGGGGAATGGAGGTCATTTTCCTGGTCAAATAGATGAGATAGCAATATGGAATCGTCCCTTGACTTTGACTGAAGTTCAACAGCTCTATCGCCGAGGCGCAAATCGAATTAAATACCAAGTAAGAACCTGCTCTGATTCCACTTGTTCTAGTGATCCTGATTGGATTGGTCCTGGTGGAGACGGCACAACTTATTTCTCTGAGCTATATAATAGATCAAGTGCAAATTTATCAACTATGTTCTCGTCATGTGATTCTAGTGGCGATAATCTTTGTAGTGCTGATGAGTTTAGCTTTGCAGGGCCTACGCAAGCAATTCCTTACAGCTTAGATTTTGTAGATAGTTTGATTAGTAATTACAGCCCTTTAAATACGAGATACTTTCAGTATCGTGTTTTAATGGAAGCAGAAAAAAACACTGCTTGTAGTGGAGAGCCTTGTCTTCCAAGTCTGACAGTAATTAACTTTGAAACTGAGAATGACTATTATGATATTTCCCCAAGTGTGACTTCGACAACTCAAATAACTATCTCTAGTGAGATATCTAAAGTTGAAGAGAGAGTCACTGGTGGTTGTAGTGTTAAATATCAATTTTCAAAAGATGGAACTAACTTCTCTTATTACAATACTGGTCGTTGGGTATCTGCTACTGATATAGAAGCTCAGGCAAATACCGTAGGCCAAATAAGCTCCACACTTAAAGACTTTATTAGTTCGGGGTCTTTATATGTAAGAGCATATCTGACAAGTAACGGTAAACAATCTTGCCAATTGTATAGCTTATCAATTACGCAATAATATTTGATAATTTCTAAAATTTAACTATTGCGTTACTTTAAAACTGATCCATTATATTGGTGTCAGTTAGCATTCTAAAAATGAATTTTCCCTTCTAAATCTTTGTTAAAGGTCAACCTAGAGCAATATCTACGACAATTTACGTACAGGATCTCTCGCTGCCCAGAAAACTAACTGCAATTTACACACAAAAAAAACTTGTCATTAAAGATGGAACCTTTAAAAGAAACAATGATTCACGTCCAATTTAAATTGATTTTTTATTTGTTTTACAGCGTAGATTTAGCCCAAATAAAATCAACACCAATATAATGGATCAGTTTTAAGCTTCTTTTTTGACTATTAAGTATCTCTGTTTTTTTGCGGGGTGTCAGTTTTTTGTCCATATAAAAGTTATATGTTTAGTTTTAAAAAGATGAAATATGTTCTATTTACTCTGTTAAAGGAGAGGAAGAATGAAAAAATTACTATTTGTTTGTACTATTATGTCTTGTTTATTTGCTAATGCTCGCGATATCGAATTAGATGTTGGTCAGTCGGTTCTTATTGGGGATAATTTGGTTACTTGTAATGGAGAGGTATCAGATCCCGCTCCGCCAATTCCACCAGTTCAATTGAAAAACATTGATGTGAGATTTTATAGTGGTATGTGTGCTATATTCGGTTCCCCAACGTCTGTAAGAGTTCGATTTGAATCCTCAAACTTGGATGAATGTTCTAGCTTAGTTGGATCGATGTCAAGTAGTCAAATTAGAAAAACAACTCACATCGAGTTAAATGGGAACTGTAAAGAGATCAGATCAGCATCGCCTTATTTCAGGCAACAGCTTGTCAATAAATGTATCTCTATAATGGAAGATAGGAGATAGTTTTTATTTTTTGTAGAATATTTAATGCCTAAGTTTTATTGAAAACATAATTCATTAGATAAAAAAATTACTAAAAAAGAAAATTTCGTTTTGGCCTGTCTTCTGTGACAGGCCTTTTATATTTAGTGCAGAATAGTTTAAATTTTGTTAACAACCTGAGATAGTCAGTAAATTCTCTACAACCTTTCTACCTTTTCCTGTGAAGATCCAGCGATAAAGTTTGTATTTCAATTTGATTACAGGCCCTAGTCGTTTGAGAATTTGAAGTTTGATCTTTCTTTCTGCTTGATCCATAGAATAACATTTAGAAAATCCACTGTTTTTGATAAATTTATATGGTCTTGTCATACGTAGAGAGTTGGTCGATAAATAAATATTTCACTTTCTTTTTTGGTGGGTGCTTAGCAAGACATATTTTCTTAGAAAGTCGATGATTTTTGTCCTTGTTAAGTTCATTAATTCTTGTTTCTAAAGCTTCATTTGAAAGTGAATGAGATTGAAATTCGATACTTCGTTTTTAGAAAGAGCATTTTCTTATGAAATATATACTTTGCGGCTTTGTTATGGGGAGCTTCCCAATAAGAAGAGGAAAAATCGATGATAGAGACCATTCCTTCAATGACTAAAATTAAAGTCTTAGAGGTTTATCTTTAGTAGGATATTTTCACTGGGAAATTAAAAGGATATAATTATACAGAAGCAACATGGTACGTCTGAAGCTTCTCTAAACTATAAATGCCTAGTAAATTTTACATAATGAAACAAAATTGCTGCCTTTTGTGCTATGTGTTACTAGTGTGTACGTGTGTTGAATTAAAAAAACATTGTTTAATTTACAAAGGGAAGAACTATGAAAAAAACATTATTAGTAATTTTACCGTTATGTTTATTAA
>CAWUIU010000322.1:0-4376 GCA_963922285.1 uncultured Oligoflexia bacterium
TTCTGCTATCCGAGGATTACAGACTAATAATATTATGGCGTGTGCTAAGCATTTTCCCGGTCATGGTTGCACTACTAAAGATTCACACTTCGACTTACCAGTCGTTAAAAAGTCATTGAATGAGTTGCAAGAAGTAGAGTTTCAACCTTTTATAAAAGCTGTAAAATCAAGAGTTGAATTTATTATGATGGCCCATCTTCAAGTCGACTCTATTGATGAAGAGTTGCCAACATCACTGTCTCCAAAGGCATATAATATTTTACGTGAAGATATGAAATTCAAAAAAATTATCATTACTGATGATATGGAAATGAAAGCAATCTCTGATCGTTACTCTTATGGTGAAGCAGCAACTATGGCGTTAAAAGCAGGCGCTGATATAGTTGAGTATCGAAGTTTGGAAACATGTCGTGAAGCCCTTGAAGGTGTGAAAGATGCATTTCATAAAAAGGTCATTCTCAAGGCTGATGTTGAAGAGAAGATAAAACGAATTAACGAAATGAAAAAGTCATATCTTAAAGACTATCAGTTACTTTATATTCCTGATGTTGATAAGAATATTGGTCGCAATGAAAGTAAGAAGTTTCTTGATGATCTTGATAAGGTAATTGCCGTTAAAACAGCTGAATAAGCTTAGTTTTTAATAAAAATATCAATAACTTAAACTGGATATTATTGCCCCGAGTTATTCCTCGTAGAATATTCTGATATCCTATCACTATGGTAAACTGTGCGAGAAATCTATTCAAATTACTGATAGGTATAACTTTAGTATATTTATTATCTCTATCGATAATGGCAAACGAGCCATATTATCGAGAAATGGGGAAGAGGCAAACTGCCGAACTTCTGAAAAGCTCTTGTGAGAATGAGTTTAGCCCGCAAATTGCTTCGTGTATTGAACTAGGTTTACTCTACCAAAAATTCAAAGAAGAAAAATTTAAAAATGAAAAAGTACCTTCCATTGATCCATCAAAAGTCGATACGGAAGGAAATCCTAAGCTTATTTCATATGCAGATTTAGGTAAGGAATATATTAAGCGATCTTGTGATGTTTATAAGAATGCGGAAGCCTGCGGAATATTAAAAGGTCAGGAAAGATTTCAAAGTTCTGATCTATTAATGTGGGCCGGTATAATTTTGATTGGCCTGGCTGTTTTAATCGTCGCCAATTTAATATTTGAAGATAATGAAAAGTTTGCTGCACAAGAACAAATTGAAGAAGCTGAATCTGATCAAAAAGCAAAAAATGTCTTTGATCAGTATGGTCCAATACTAAAGTATAGTCGTCCATTTTTTAAACGATACTTAACCCCCATTGTCGAAGGGATGAAGAGTAAGAAAAGTATTCAAGATAAGTACAAAAGAAAGTTAGCTGGGGCAGGTATGACAGAAGTACTCTCTCCTGAAGACTTTTTTGCATTTAAGTTATTTTTAATTCTTGGATTTCCAGTGGTGTTCTTTGGGGTTCGTGAGTTTATGGAAGCAGATTGGGATCTTGCTTTAATTCCGATTATGAGTATTGTTGGGTTTATGTACCCAGACATATGGATTAAAGGTGTTATAGATAAGCGAAGAGTAGATATTATTAAGGGAATGCCATTTGCAGTTGATATGCTCGCATTATCAGTTGAAGCAGGACTTGATTACATGCAGGCTATGGCAAAGGTAATTGAGAAGTCTAGACCAGGTCCTTTAACAGATGAATTTACTCTTGTTATTAAAGAAAATCGCTTAGGTGCTCCTAAATCAGTTGCGCTTAGAAATATGGCCTGGCGAACAGACGTAATGCAAATAAATTCGTTCTGTGCAACACTCATTGCTGCTGATAGTGTCGGGGCGAATATTGGTCCAATTTTAAAGTCTTTATCTGTTGAGATAAGACAGAAAAAATCAGCTCAAATTGAAAAGGATGGACAGACAGCAGCGACCAAAATTCTTTTCCCAATGATGATGTTCATCGTTCCAGCAGTTTTCATAATGATTATGGCACCAATTGGAATAGAAATGATTCGAGGAGGAGGGAACTAATGACCCAAGTCGTTCGAATAAATGACATTATTATTTCTGAAAAAATGAAAAGAGCAGAATCTTTTTTTGATCGATTGATTGGTCTTATGTTTAGAAGACAAATGATTGGTTTTGATTCTTTACTGGTCACAAATACAAACTCTATTCATACTTTCTTCATGAGATATTCAATAGATGTACTATTTGTAGATAAAGAATTTAGAATTATAAAAATATATCGCTCAATAAAACCATGGAGAATGACTCGTATGGTGTGGAAAGCTAGACATGCACTAGAACTTATGTCTGGGACTGTTCCTGAAAATGTTGAAGCAGGAGACCGGTTAGAAATATGTACAAGTTAGTAGCCGTAGGTGGGAAATTAAGAGGTAAAGAATTTCCGCTGCAAAGTGGTGATAATGTTATTGGACGCTCTGAAGAATCTGATATCGAATTAAGCGTAAAAGGAATTTCTAAAAAGCATTTAACAATCAATGTTAATGGGAGGGTCATATATGCTGAAGATATGGGAAGTTCTAACGGTACTTTCGTAAACGGAAAGGTGATTAAGAAAGCTACGCTTGCTCATGGGGATAAAATCACACTTCCAAATTTAATTCTTCAGGTAGTATATGTTCGAGAAAGAAAAAAAGTAATTAAGAAAAGAGTTAATAATGATGAAGACGAAGCATTATATCTAACAGGAGGAGATGCTCCAGATAGTCTTGTAGGTAAAATTATCTGGACTTTTAGATATAGGGCCATGAACTTTATTCATGGGATAAATGAGGAGTACGAGTGGAAAGTACTTCTTGGAATACTTCTCTTTATATTTGTCATTGTGAACGTTACACTGACTATTTTTCCTATTTTAGAGACGACTAGAGGCCTATTGCTAGTTGAAGTCGCGAAAAGAGGAGAGCACATTGCAAAAGAGATGACGAGAACAAATGGAGATGCACTTCGTCGAGGTGAAATTAATAAACTTAGAACTTCATTCTTAGAAGATAAAGATAATGGAGTTGTAAGTTACGATCTATTTGATCCAGATGGGAGAATTTTTCGTCCAGATACAAGACGAAATTCATTTATCACAGATCCGTTTTCTGCGGAAGTGAAAGAGTGGGCATCAAAAGGTTTTGGGAAGAATATTTATAAAGTCTTGAGAAGAAATGGTGAAATAGGTATTGGTTTAAAAATTTATGCTCAAGATCTCCGTACAGGTGAGCCAAAAATTGTTGCCGTTCTTGCAATTCGATTTAAGCCAGCTTCTCTTACAACTGAGGCGACAAAGAGTCGAGTTGCATATATGGAATCACTAGTTACTTCAATGCTTGCATCAATTATATTCTTTGCAATTGTTTATTATCTTACACTAAGACATTTTGACGAAATGAGATATCAAGTCGAAGAAGCATTAAGAGGAAAAAGAAAGAGTTTAAAACCAACATACTTACTAGAAGAGTTAGATCCTTTGAGAGATTCAATTAATACCTTGATACAAAGATTTCGAGAATTACAAAGTGATATTCAGGATGATGATTTAACAGAGAAAGAAAGTGATGAACTCTATGTTGCAAGTCTATATGAGTTTATGCAAGGAGCTCAAGGTCCAGTTCTTATTTTAAATTCTGAGAAGAAAGTTTCCTACATTAATCCTGAAGCAGAAGACATACTATCGATGAGAGAAAGTACATCTCAGGGAGAAAATATTGAAAATGTGGCAAGAAATAGAGGCTTTGCCGCAAGAATTTTGAGCCTATGTGACGCCTCCGGTGAGAATGCAGGTACTTGTCAAAAGGATGACGTAGAACTGGAAGGTCAAGAATATAATATGTTTGTAACTTCCTTAATTGGTAAGGATAGTTTGGCAAAGGCTTATTATATAACATTTGTTAATTTGGGATAAATAATTTATGGCTAGAGTACCAGTGAAAATAACGAAGAACCTTGACCTGCCCGTGGCGGTAGGAAAGTATCATCGTTTGATTTGCATGACAGGTAAGAACAAGGGGCATTGTTATTATCTAGGTGATGGACGAGTCGTTATGGGGCGATCTAATAAAACTGATATTCAAATACTTGATACTCAAGCATCTCGAGAGCATGTCGAGCTTGCAAAAGTTGGTGATAAATTTATTCTCACAGATCTTCAGTCTCAAAATGGTGTTTTTGTTAATGATTTGAAGGTTAATCAACACAAGCTTAAGAATGGCGACAAGGTTATTGTTGGCTCTACTGTCTATAAATACAGTTTTCTTGAGGTCATGCCAGAAATAGATGATATCGAAGAAGAGGAAGAAGAGGAAGAAGAGGAAGAAGAGGAAGTTAAGCCAGAGAAGACAAAAACGAAGGGAAAAGCAGGT
>CAWUIU010000323.1:0-4371 GCA_963922285.1 uncultured Oligoflexia bacterium
ATAGTAAAATTTCTTTTTCAAGTCGATTATTCATTTTCTTCTCTTTATCTGAAGCGCTATAATAATATCATGAATACAACTAAACTAAAAAGACAGGAATTTAGAACAAATTTTTTCATTGATTATCAAGAAGAGGGTAATAATCAAAGTAGTAAAGCAATCCTACTACTCCATGGCTATGGTCAAAACTCGGATATTATTAAAAGTGAACTTGACTCAGTTGTTAAAAAGAATGAAGATCTTCACTGGATAATTCCCAATGGTATTTTTCCTATACCTAAAGTGAGAAATGGTAATATTCTTTATCGATTTGCATGGTATTTTTATAATAGTTATGAAAACAGGTACTTTATCGATTTCAAAATTCCTTCAAGTCTTTTAGGTAATCTTATAAATAATAACTTTCCAAACAAAGAAATAACGATCTTAGGATATTCTCAAGGTGGATACCTTGCTCCTTTTGTAGGAGGAAAAATCGACAATATTGAACATGTCATAGGTATCAATTGTAACTTTCGCAGTGATTTTTTTGATTTCCCCTTAGATTATTCCCTTACACATTTGCACGCCGTCGATGATCCTCTTGTTGAATATGACAATGCTTGTAAATCCATTGAATTACTGAATGAGAAATATCCTCAAGCCAATATTAATCATGTTAAATTTGATAAAGGCGGCCATGATATGAGCGAAGAAATTAAGGATCAAATCAATCTATTACTGACCTCTTAACATCTCAAGAAATAGAGCTCGTTGCTCTTTACTTGGCTTTCTCGTAACTTGGTACAAAATATGCCCATGGCCATTATCCTTAAAAGTAATACTACACAGCGGATCAAGACTATTAGGAATGAGAGAATACCTTGAGTCAATAATTTCACCATTTTGCCCCCAGTGTAAGTATTGATCTGTAAAGTAATTAAATCGATCAAAGTCGTCCTCAAAAAAGTTTGAATCTGAAAAGAATTGTAAAACATCGACACGTTTAACTTTCCGCGCACTACTTCCAGGATAGATTGTAAAGTCTCCAAACAGAGATCTTTTTACCCCAAGCACACTAATCTGCTCACCATCATCTTCAATTACTCGCCATAAAGTATTATTAAAAATTGTTGGTTTCACCATAACTCGAGAGTTACTTTTTACAATTTTTTTCTCAAACAAATAGTTTAAGATACTATTTCTATTTAAGAGTCCTATACTAAGATAAATGAATAACCATATCCACGAACAATAAAAGAACATTCTCTTCTTTGTTTTCATCCAAATGATCATCAGAACAATAAGTGGCACTGTTACAAGCGGGTCAATAACAGCAACAATATTCCATGCCACTCTTAAATCATTAAAAGGCCACAATAGTTGAGTTCCATAATTTGTACATGAGTCAAGTAGTGCGTGAGTAGCAAAGCCTAGCAATGTAAAGAGATAACTCTCCTTGATTGGCACCTTAAAAATGCGCAAAAATAGGCTTACAATTAAGGATCCAATAGGAATAAAAATAAGGGAATGGGTAAATTGACGATGGTATTCGATCGTAAATAAAGGGTCTGTGCCACTGCGGATGATATAATCAAGGTCTGGCGCTATTCCGCCAAGAGCACCAAAAAAGGCACTTCGACCTAAAGTCTTGTTATTCTTTAAATGTGCACCCATTGAGCCAAGAGTAGCCTGAGTAAATGGATCCATTTTTCACCTCGTCACAGATGATCATATCTGATAAAATAAGGAAGTGAAATTAAATTCTAGACCTCGTCACATTGTTGTCTTAACAGGAGCAGGCATTTCAGCTGAAAGTGGAATAAAAACTTTTAGAGATGCCAATGGATTATGGGAAGATCATGATATCATGGAAGTAGCCTCCCCCTCTGGATTCGATAGAAACCCAGATCTCGTCCATCGATTTTACAACCAAAGAAGAGCTCAACTTCTAAGTGACGAAGTAAAGCCAAATCTTGCTCATCAAGCTCTTGCAAAGTTAGAAAATAAGTTTTCAGGCAAAGTCACTATCGTCACACAAAATGTGGATAACCTACATGAAGAGGGTGGCAGTAAGAATGTCATTCACATGCATGGTGAGCTTATAAAAATGCGATGCAAAGAAACAACAAAAGTTCTATCAATTAAAGGTGAGATAAGCACTTCAGATAAATGTCCATGTTGTTTTATTCAAGGAAACTTAAGGCCACACATTGTATGGTTTGGTGAACATCCACAACATATGTACGAAATTGAAAATGAACTTAATGCTTGTGACCTCTTCATTTCGATAGGAACCTCTGGTCAAGTTTATCCTGCGGCTATGTTTGTAACTATTGCAAAGAATAGCGGTGCCTATACGGTTGAAGTAAATCTTGAAGAGACTAACATCTCTGACAATTTTGATGAACATCTAGTAGGACGAGCGACGCAAAAAGTTAGTGAACTCGTTGATCACATCTTAAGTCTTTAAATTTTTCCCCAATAAAAGCCTACACGAAAGGCAAAGGTAACCTGCTCATATCTTTCTTTGTAGTATCTTGGACCCATTAAGAAGAAAAAGCGCTTGGAAAAAAATCCATAGTAGACAAAGTCAAACTTCTCCATTTCACTTCTTTCATAATCAGCTTGGCCACCTAAAGTTTCAAATCGAGAGACACCACCGCCAAAGCCATAAGTGGTCGCAAAAGCACCTATTGGAGTATGTAGTGTTAATTTTATATTACCAAATCCAGACAATCGTCTCATTTTTATATCTGGATACAATTCTCTATAACCCTGATCGTTTATTCTGGTACTTAAAGTACCAAGAGTATGTCTTTCATAATGTATTGAAGGCCTAAGTCGTAAATTTAAATTCCATCTCCCAAATTGTTTAGGATGCTGAATATTTCTAACTGAAAAAGATACATCACCTAGATCTTGCTTATTTTCGTAAGTAATTCCATCAACATCTGTTTGAAATTTTGTATATTTCACATGAACAGTTCCACCGTTTAAAAGAGAACAGCTGGTTAAAAAAAAAAGTGAAAATAGAATTGGTATGATATGCACAGGCATATAAATAGTATATCAGTGTTTAGGGTCTGTTTTAAAGACAGAATAATTAGCTTAGAGAAACCTCAAGACATTACGAACACCTAATTCATTGCCAATAAAAATAAGGATATCAAGTAGGCTGACAATACTAGTCGGATAACCTTCTGCATTGATTAATGGAATATTTCGATAATTATATGCAAACATATTTTTAAGAGCATGACCGAGATGACTTTCTACAGATAACACATGTGGATTTGGCGTCATGACATCTGTGATAGGCCTATTTACATCGATATCAATTGAGAATACCTTAAATAGTAAGTCCCTTTCTGTAACAATTCCTGCAAGTTCTGTTTCATATTCCGTAATGATTGCGACACTATGTTGCTTGCTATGAAGTCTTTCCAAAACTTCCTTAATAGATCTAGTATGCGAAACAAAAGAAAAGTTATGAGAACCTGCTCTTCTTAATGATGTCGAGAGAACATCTGCTCTTAACTCCCCTTTCACTTTATCAAGATCATAAAGAATCGCATCTTCTTGTAAATTAATATTTTTCTTTGACCAATTACCAATTGGTTCATACTTTGAAAAAAAATCAGAGAATATATTTAAAATAAATTTTAAGATATCTTTTATCGAGATAATTGATGTTACGTTTCCATCATTATCAACAATAGGAATATGACGAAACTCTCTTGAAGACATAATTGATATCACATCTAAAAGTGAAGCATCTTCTTTAATCGTTAACGGATTAGGAGTCATTAATTCTCTTAACTCCATATTTTTATTTTCAAGGATTGAATCAGCCTTACGAATGATATCTCTCTCTGTGAAAATACCTACGATTTTTCCATCAGTCCCAAGAACGAGGGAACCAATTTTATTCTTATACATAAGAGCAGTCGCTTCCAAGAACTTCATGCTTGGATCACTCATAATAATTTTTGGAAGCGAAAGTGACTTTAAAGGAACTTCAAAATCTTTTGTACTTATCTTTAAAGTCACAATCTACCTACTTTTCAATAATTGCGGTAACACCCATCCCACCAGCAGTACAAATAGAAATAAGTCCCTTACCCGAGCCTTTTTCTTCAAGAAGCTTTGCTAAAGTGGCTACGATTCTCGCACCAGTTGCAGCAAATGGATGTCCAAGAGCAAGTGAGCCACCTTTGACATTAAGCTTTTCTCGGTCAATTGAACCAAGAGCCGAATCAAGACCTAATTTGTTCTTACAAAAGTTCTCATCTTCCCATGCTTTTAAGGTACATAGTACCTGGGCAGCAAAAGCTTCATGAATTTCATAAAAATCAAAATCTTGTAAACTCATACCTGCTTGAGCAAGAA
>CAWUIU010000324.1:0-4341 GCA_963922285.1 uncultured Oligoflexia bacterium
GGAATCATTGTTAGTCTATTCGTCGGGGACACGATAACATTCTCTTTTCCGCTTCGCTCATTTGTTAAACTTAATTTGTAAGTAAGTTCTTCTCTTCCGCTCCAGCTCAGTCTAATTCTTTCTCCTTCGGTAATTAAAAACTCTTTTGGTACTTTGTTCGAAAAAACTGGTGCGCTAAAACCACGAACTTCAAAGTCAACTGATTTTTTCACAGATTTATTATTTTTGTCTTTAGCAGTTATTCTGACTTTGTACTTTCCGGGAGGAGGTATGTCTATATTTGTTAGTTCAGAGGTGATCGAAATTTTTTTACTAAAGTCTTTCCCCTCTATTATAGCGTTGGTTGTCGTAAAGTTTTTAAGAGATGATAGTTTAAGGTTGATCTCTGTTTTGTGCAGAGGAGAGTAGCTTTGATTAAATGATGGAGAAATAATTGTTAGCTTTGATGGTTTTATGGCCACTTTTTTTATATTTTTAGTGAGCTTGGGACCTTTTTTTGAGATTGTTTTTTTGACCACATTTAACTTGCCTGCATTGCTCGTGATGTTAAGGTCCTTGCCTGTTGAGCGTACTGAGATTTTCGCAGGCTTAGTTGGTGTGACAACATACTCTTTATCCCTTGATTTAAGTATGATGTTCTTTGTTCCTTTTTTTACATCTAAATCTACAACACCCTTAATGATATTAATGTTAAATGTATTATCTGCTTGATCGATTCTTACCAGAGAGTTTGGTGGAACGACCATTCTTGTGTTGTTGTCAAATTCAACAGTTGCCTTGCTTTCATCATCTGTTAAAATCTCGTCACCTCTATAGAGCTGATCTTTTCTTTTAATACTAGTCCAAGAAAGTGAGCCTGTAAGTTTTCTCTTTGGAGATTGGGTAAGGCTTTTAATAGAAGCAATTGGTTTTAGGTCTATATATTCATTGCTTGTTTCTTCGGATTGCCAGAGTAAGAAAGCCCCAGATAAGGCGAGAGTGATCCCGAATATCAGAGTGGTGAAGTCAGGAATGGATAACCCTATATTTTTACCTAAATTATCAATTTCATTATCATAATTCATATATTATTATTTTAATAAGGAAATAAATTATTTGTATAGGAATATTTTACTGTTAAATAGAAACGGACTTTTATGACAATAAAACTAAAAGCAAAAATATTAATTGGCTTGACTTTTTTACTAGTCTTTTCAATCCTATTTAATCTTTTTTACTCATATCAATTATTTTTGAAAGATAAGACTAGTTATATTTATGAAAACGGTTTAAAGCGAGCTGAGAATATTTCTGATGACATCGTATCTTTAGCAGAGACAGCGACTAATCGTATTAATGCTTTTTCATTCTTGGCGATCAAAGATCAAGATCAGTTTCAAAAGGTTATTAACTCTGAAAAAGAGATCATGTCCTTTGCAATTAAAGCGGTAAATGATAATGACTGGAGAGTTTTTGTTAATCAAGGTGAAGCTGGTCAAGATTCAGTGAATTTAGGACTTTATGAGTCTTGGGTAAAAGAAAAAGTAGACTCTGAATTTAATGATGATTTTTCTTTGGAGCCAGTAAATATTGAAGGTCGTGATTATCTTTGTATTAAAATTGGTACGGAAGAGTTCAATGCCCTTTATCTTCTGACCCTTAAGAAGGTCTTTGCTTCAATGTCTGGAGATCGTGTTTTTAAGCATTATGTATTCGATGAATCTGATAATTCTTTTTTTGAAGGAGAAAAGACGCCTTCGTATGCTAGTAAGTTGAATAATGGAAACTTAACAAAAGGAACTAAACAATTTGTCGTCAATAAGGAAGATGTACTTGTTTCTTTTGTAAAGTTTCCAGCTTTTAATTTTACGTTAGCTAGTGAAATATCTAAAGCGAAGGCATTTGCAATTACTGAGATACTCATCAAAAGAAATCTTTATTTTGGAATGATACTATTGGGTCTTAGTTTGATTTTGGGTCTTTTCTTTAGTCTTCGTATCACTAAGCCCATTCGTAAATTAGTGACGGCTACACATTGGGTTGCTAAAGGAAACTTTGACAGAAGTATTGAAATTAATACTTCTGATGAGTTAAAAATCTTAGGGGAGAGTTTTAATTACATGTCTGGAGAAATTAATCAGCTCTTGGCAGATAAGCAAGATATGATTGAGAAGCTCGAAGTTGCAAACATACAATTAGAAGATTATTCAAAAAATCTCGAAAAAATGGTTGAAGAAAGAACTGCAGAGTTAAAAAAAGCGAATGATTTTATTGCGGCGATGATTAACTCTCTTGATCAAGGGCTCTTTGTTTTTGATAGAGATTTACAGTGTTCAAGCATCTACACAAAGGCCTGTGAAGATCTTTTTCAAACAAGTCCGTCAGGAAAGAGCTTCACAGATGTTCTCGCATTTGATGAAAAAGAGAGTGCGTCCGTTGCCAAATGGGCTGGGATTGTTTTTTCTAATAAAATTCCTTTTCAATCAGCCAAGTCTCTTGGGCCTCAGAAGAAAGTCTTTGGGGATGGGGTAGATGACCCTAATTTCAAGCATGTTAATTTAGAATATTATCCAATGGAGGATGAGGAAGGGATTTCTAACTTGGTTGTAGTTTCGACAGATAAAACAAAAGAGATTAGAGCGGAAGAAGCGTTTAAAGAAAAAGAAAAGTATGTTGAAATGATTATTAAGCTCGTTAAGAGAAAAAAGCAATTCTTTAGCTTCCTTGACGAGGCAGCCTCAATTTTAGATGAATTACAAGAGCTACTCAAGAGTGATTCACCATCTCTTGATAGTCTTCTAATAAACTATCACTCATTAAATGGAGGCTTCGGAACCTTTTCAGTTTTAAAGCTTCAGACACAAGCTAGAGAGTGTGAACAAAATATTGTGGATTTTAAAGAGGCGACGATAACTCAGGATCATGTAAAGGTACTACGTGATGACTATGAGCACTATCTATTCGAGTTCAATCAGTTCTTAGCAGAGATCGATCAAATTTTTGGTGAGAACGATAGCAGTATTGAAGTGGAGAAAGACCTTCTTAGAAGGTATGCCAACGCTTTAAAAGATAGAGGTCAAACTGATCTTTATAATCTCTTTGTAGACTACTTTGAAAGAGATGCTGTTTCTGAACAGTTTCAAGCTTATATTGAATTAGTTGAAAAGCTAGGGAAGCAATTAAGAAAGCCTCTTGCTCCAGTAGTTCTGCATGGAGGTGATATAAGAGTCGATACTTCTAAGACGAAAGAGTTCATCAGCTCTCTTGTTCACCTCTTTAGAAATTGTGTTGATCATGGAATTGAGAAAAGCCTTCAAGATCGTATCGATGCTGGCAAGGCGGAAGAGGGTAGTATTATCGTAAGAATTGACAAGGTCCAATCTCCACTGGGAGGAGAGGAGCTAATTGTTACAGTTACTGATGACGGTGGTGGGATTAATCCTGAGATTATTAGGAAGAAATTGAACGAAAATAATCCCAATGAAGATTACTCAAAGATACCTGATGACGAGATTATCTACAAAATCTTTGATCCTTCATTTTCAACGGCGGAGCAAGTTACCTCAGTCTCTGGTCGTGGTGTAGGTATGAGCGCCATTAAAGAGGTTATTGATAAAGCTGGTGGTCGAATT
The DNA here is from genome assembly GCA_963922285.1 of uncultured Oligoflexia bacterium. Classification (GTDB taxonomy): domain Bacteria; phylum Bdellovibrionota; class Bacteriovoracia; order Bacteriovoracales; family Bacteriovoracaceae; genus Halobacteriovorax_A. The sequence continues at coordinate 3,612 of CAWUIU010000324.1, forward strand.
GTTCTCGATTCTCAGGTTGGTCGCGGCACAAAATTTACTTTTCACTACCCTTATTCTTAAAAAATAGTAACAATTATCGAAATCTTTTCACATATCAATAGATACGGAGGACTACTATGAAGTTAATAATTTTATCAATGATCACAACACTAGTATTTGCAAACAATTTACAAAATAAATTAGATGAGAGAAGGGAAAGAAGTTCTATTCCATCTGATGTTAGGGAGATAATGGTTCAGGCCAATGAATATCTTAGAAAGTCAGGAATTGAAAAAAAAGCGATTAAAAAGGATATGAAAATACCTCAATTTAGTCTTGGTGGTAGATCTGTTTCAGATTATCACAAGAAGAATAATATAATTTTGAAGTTTTATCGTGGAAGTTGGTGCCCTTACTGTATGATTGAGCTTAAAGAATATGAAGCGATGTATGACAAAATTAAGGCCAGTAACTGTGAAATCGTAGGGATCACACCTGATAAAAAAAAAGAAATTTCAAAAACAAAGAAGAAATTCAATTTATCATTTCCAATTTATCAAGATAAAGATAATGGAATTGCTAAAAAGTTTGGTCTAGCATTTAAGCTTAATGGAGATATCCAAGCTATATACAAGAAATTTGGTATTGATCTTGAAAAAAGTCATGGTAATGATAAGTTTGAATTACCTATGCCTGGAACATATGTTGTTAATAAAGATGGAAAAGTAATCTACTCTTATTTTGACGTTGA
>CAWUIU010000325.1:0-4327 GCA_963922285.1 uncultured Oligoflexia bacterium
GGGTTGTTTACCAGTTTCTTGTTAAGATCTTCTCTGATTTCATGATACTTAAATAACTCATCCTCAGGAACTTTTCCTTTAACAAGTAACTTAACTTCTCCAACATAGTGATTCTTAGAGAGAACCTGAACAATCTTTGTTCCTCCTTCGACGTTTGGAAAGTTCGTGAAGCTTTGCGTGTGTGAGCCAATGATCCAGTCAATTTGTTTGAATTTTTTTGCAAACTTTTCATCTGCTTTCATTCCTGCGTGACTAAGAAGAATGAGCTCATGACTCTTGTCATTCTCTTTATAACCAGCCTCTTTTAGCTCTTTTAAAATATTCACCATAGCGGTTTCCATTGGTACGAAGTCAGAAGTATATTCAGGTGTTAAAGTTTCACGACTAACAAGACCAATTAAAAAAAGTTTCTTTGCTCCAAGATCAATTTGGACAAATTTCTTATGAGAAAGAGTTTCTTTTTTAGCAAGGTTACTAATGAGAAAATCAAACGATACATTTTTTTTGACTTCTCTAAGAAATTCCCAACCAAGAGCTAGTTCATGATCTCCAATAAGCATCAGCTTTAAGCCTAATTTATCCATACCTTTAGCTAGGTTGAGGGCAGAATATCTCGCAGACTTTTGAATATGAGTTGGAATGATAGGAGTTGGGAAGAGTGAGTCACCAGTATCTACGTAGAAGAGGTTCTTTGTTTTACCCTCTTCATGAAAAAGTCCCGCAACTTGGGGAAGTCCTCCCAGAGGAAAATGTCTGCACCCACATGGATGAGTTTCTCCCATGATGGAATGAGAAAACATAATTGAAAAATCTTTACCTTTGAAATCATATGTTTTGGCATTATATTTCTTATCAATATCAATCATCATTTCGCACGATGAGAGAAGGAGGGCAAAGATTAGAGAGAACATCCTGTTCTTATTCGTCAATTTCATATCTTTTCCTAGAGTTTCTTAAGTAAGTCCTCGGCAATCTTAGCGCGATGATGTTTTGGAAAACGATTGAGCATTTCCTTTAGTGTTTCTTTTGCCTGATCCTTTTGGCCAAGACGATCAAAGGTTTTCGCTAAATGAATAAGACCATTAGCATTGTAGAGAGAATTTGGTTGTTCAGTAAAAAGTTTTGAAAAGTAAGTGAGCGCATCTTGATCTCTTTTTTGCATAAAAGCAATCATTCCTAAGTTATGCATAACTCTAGCTTTACCTTTATTAGAAAGTTTCCCTTCAAGTAAGTTTTCTAGTTGTGGTCTTGCTTCTTTGTACCGACCTTTTTTATAATTCGTCATTGCCTCCTGATAAGGAGAAACCTTTTTTGCTGTCTTCTTAGCCTTTGATCCACTTTTTAGAGTCGAGAGGATTTCTTTGATAAATTGATCTTGTTTTTTTAGGCGATCATCAATGGACTGTAGAGTTTTATCTTTCTCATTGATGTTCGTATTTAGACTTTCAACGAGCTCTTCAAGGGCCTGGATTCTTTCACCGTAACTTTGAAATTTTTGTGTCTTTTGATGATCACTTGTTTCAAGGCTTCCTTGAAATGCACTAAGTTGTTCTTCAATATTTTGAATTCTAATGGAGAGGTCAGCTGAAATTTTTTGTCCTTGATTCATCTGAATAGACATAGCATCAACGAGTTTTTCTCGGCGAATCTCTTCTGTTGACTTACATCCAATTAGTAATAGTAGTGATAATAATGAAATTAGAGATAGTCTCATAAAAAACCCTTAGAGTTTTTATGCTTAGAGATTGTCGAGAGCTTTTTTCTTATAGGCCTTAAACTCTGCTCTCTCAGCATATCTTCGAGATAGTTCAGCGTACTTTTTAGCCTTATTAAAGTACTTTCTTCTATAGCTTGATTTAGCTTTTAAATAGTAAAATTCGGCTTTTCTATACTCTGTAGGTGAGAGTGTTTGTCCACCTGCATCTTTCGCCGCAATAAATGCTACCTGAGCATAAGTCATTTCTAATTTCGGGCGAACGGTAGTTAAACCGCAGCCCGAAAGAAATGTTATTAATGTAAAAATTAATAAAGAGTTTTTAATCATAATTACTTAGCAGTAACAACGAAATTTCCTCTTCTGTTTTGACCCCATGCAGACTCATCATGTCCAAAAGCAATTGGTCTTTCTTTACCGTAAGAAATTGTTGAAATTCTTGATGATTCAACACCCATGTTCATTAGGTATCTCTTTACAGCTTTCGCTCTCTTGTCTCCAAGTGCGATGTTGTACTGAACAGATCCTCTCTCATCAGCATGACCTTCAATCTGTACTTCAACAGACGGATTGTCCTTTAAGAATTGAGCGTTATTGTCTAGTGACGCTTTCGCTGCTCCTTGAAGAACTGCTGAATTAAATCCAAAGTAAACAGTCTGTAAAGCACCAGCTTTACCTGAATCAGAATCAGCGTTGATTTCTAGTGAATCTCCAGCTCCGTCAGTTGAAACAGTAGAGGCACTAGCGTTAGTTTCCTTCTTATTTCCACCACAGCTTGTTAAAATCAGGGCACTAGAAATAAATAGTAGAGTAAAAAGTTTTTTCATGTTCTCTCCTTAAATCCTTTTAAGGTTGGTTAATCTTTATTGTGTAAAAATCTTCGTTATTTTAGTACATTATATAAAAAAAATCACCGTATTAATACGGGCAGAAAGGTATTATCTTATGTTGATAAAAACACTTGGTTATTTGTGCATATTCTTCTATTCTTTTTTGGGTAGTGCGACATTGAAAGTTCCCATTGAAAAAGAAGATAAGAAGCAATTGAAGAGCTACTCATTTGTGATTGATAGTGAACATGGGCAAACAAAGTTCAAGGTTCATTTCACATCAGACTCGAAAGAGTTAGCAAGTGAAGTAAAACTCTTTGCCAGTAACTTTGTGCCAAAGATTAATTCTTACTTTAAATATTCACCACGAACGACAATTGAAGTTGTTTTTGAGAGTGACAAGAGATTTGCAAATGGATTTGCCCATACATTTCCTTATAATAAGATTTCATTAAGAACTGCTCAGCCTCTAGGGCCTGGTTATTTAGCTAGCAGTGTGAATTACTATTATAAATTATTTCTCCACGAATATGTTCACGTATTACATCTTGATCGTCTCGAAGGTGTTTGGAAGTATGGTGAGAGAATTTTTGGATCTATCGCAAAATTAGCGCCTCAGGTTGTTCCAAGATGGTTTTCTGAAGGTATCGCTATGTGGGCCGAGGATCACTTTACCGATGAAGGAAGATTAAAGAATCCACTCTTAATGGAAGATGTTAAATCATTTCTCGCTTCATCTCATTGTCAGGATATTTCTTGTCTTGATGAGCCTGGTGAGTATCCATATGGTGCATCTTCATATTGGGTTGGTGGCGCGTTTATGAAGTACATTGAAGCGCAGAAGCCAGGAAGTATTGCTTGTATTGTTATGAAAAATGCTAAGCATCCTGTTTTAAGTGGATCGATTTCTCAATGTACAGGATTACCGGCAGCCGAAATATTTGAAAACTTTAAAAGATCGTTTGAATTTGGATCAACTCATTACGATCCTGTAAAAGTAAACTTTCAAAAAGGTTTAATAATAATTGATAATCATCTTTACTATATAACTGAATTCCAAAAAAGATCTTATTTCACAAAGTATAATATTATTACTGGAAAAATTGAGAAGAAGGAAATTTTCATTCCTGTTCTTTATCTCTATAAAAATAATGATGGTCTTTATTTAAAGGCGCGTAGTAGTATAAGTGCTAATCCTGAAATTGATACTTACTCTGTGAATCGAAGTGAGATGACATTTGATAATTTAGAAAAGGATAAGGCACAGTATAGCCTTGCTAAGTATCAGTTAAAATTTGATCAGGGATGGAAGTTCTTTGATGGGGAAGAAGAGATCTTTAAGCTTCCTAGGACGAGAACATTATTTTCTCCTCAATACGTAAATGATCGAATCGTTTTTTCTTCAGCTAATGGAGAGTTCAACAGCATCATGGAGTACGATCTCTTGAAGAAGGAATTAAAAGAAACTCAGCTACAAAAATCGTATCTCTATATTGGTCGTTGTTTGGATAGTCTCTACTATCGTCAGGGAAATAAGTACTTAAGGTATCGTGATGGTAAATTGAGAAACTTAACCTTTAAAAGATCAAAGAATATAAATTACATTGCTTCTGACGGTGAGAACTACATTACTTATAGTGATTCTCTTGATAGAAAAATTGGCTCTTGTGATGATCTTTTTAAAGATGAAGGTGTTTATCCAACAGTAAGTAAGAAGAAAACAACTCAACGGGCTGCTGAAGTGAAAGATTACTCAAGTCTCTATCGTCTTTATCCAAAATAC
>CAWUIU010000326.1:0-4324 GCA_963922285.1 uncultured Oligoflexia bacterium
CGAGCTTTGTCTTAGTAAAAATAATTCCATAATAATCTTCAAATGAGTCAAGAAGTCTACCTACCGCCTCCCTCATATCGCCATCGCGAACAACATAGAATTTTTGAGTAATATTTTCGTTACTAAGAGTTTTCTTTTTAACACGTATAACTTCAGGATTATCAAGGTAATTGTTAATAAGATCCAAAATAGCTTTTGGCATAGTTGCCGAAAACATCCAAGTTCTCTTCTCTTCTACGTTTGCAAGAATTTCTTTAACGTCATCAAGAAAACCCATATCAAGCATTTCATCTGCTTCATCTAATACTGCAAATTTTGCACCTTCTATTTTAAGACTTTTTCTATAGATAAGATCTTTAACACGCCCCGGAGTTCCAACAATTATTTGTGGTTTTAGCTTTTTAAGCTGACCAATTTGCTTATCAATTGGCACACCACCATATACAGAAAAAACTCTTATTTTCTCATGAACAGAGAACTTTCTCATCTCTTCACAGATCTGATTCGCAAGTTCCCTCGTTGGAGAAAGAACAATTGCTTGAACACCTCTATCTGATGGATTGATTTTCTGGAGTAGAGGAAGTGAAAAAGCTGCTGTTTTTCCAGTACCTGTTTGAGCCTGTCCTACAAAGTCGACGTCTTTTTCAACAAGTAATGGGATAGCTTTTTCTTGGATCTCAGTAGGTTCCGTAAAACCACGATCTTCGATTGCACGCAATAATGTTTCCTTAAGTGGAAATTCTAAAAATTCCAAATTTTTCTCCTAGTATGAAATAAAATATTTTCTCGATTCCTCGGCACATAAAAGTCACTTCCGAGATGCAGGACGTACTATAATGGTACAGAAATGTCGGATACGACTTTAAATTTAAAGCATACTTACCAGACGGTACGACACATAGCAAATTAAGAATGTAATTTTTCCCCATAAATATTGGATTTTCCAGAATTTCCTATCATAAATATTAAATGTATTGAGTGGTATACTAACATCTAAATGATTTTATTTTAGACAATAGGAAGAAAAATGATATCAAATTTCATCTTTAATGACTCTGCTAAATATACACATTCTCATAGTTCAACCTTATGCAAACACAATGGAGAGATTTATTGTACTTGGTACATTTATGAAGAAAAGGAGCATGAGAACGGACAAATAGCTATCGCTAAGTACAACAAAGCTAGAAATAAATGGTCTAAAACAGAAGTAATCATTTCCGGTCCTCTCTCTTACGGAAATCCTGTACTCGTTAGTATCGATAATAAACTTGAACTATTTTTCATTAAAATAAAAAAATACTGGGATGATGCTGAAGTCTTTCACAGTACTATAACTGATCTTGAAAATTTCTCATTAGGTCCTATCTCTAGAGTCAACACACCTGAGGGTATCATGATTAGACACCGTCCCTTAATCTCCACTAGTGGTGCAATCGTTCCCGCCTATGACGAAGTCTCGATGACTTCAAAAATTTATAAATTCTACAATGATCCGCTCAATTGGCAAATACACTCAGAGCTTGATGGACATTATATACAAGGAGATATTCTTAGTCTCAATGATAATGAGTTTCAATTATTCTTAAGAGCTGCTAGAGATAATGTAAATGTTTATCGATCAGTATCTCCTGATAAAGGAAAGACTTGGGACTTTCCAAAGAATACACGATTGCCATGCCCACTCAGCGGAATTGCAGCGATCAGAGATAACCAAAGAGAAATTATTTTTTGCTGCTATAATCATACCACTGCTCACAAAAGAACACCCATATCTCTAAATATATCCTTTAATAACGGCGTTACATTTTTTACAACACCCATAACTTTAGATGATACCGAAATTGAATTATCCTATCCGAGTATGCTCATTTATGAAGATGAGCTACATATTACTTTTACTCACGGCCGCAGAAAGATAAAGCATATAAGAGTTAAAATCGAAGAAATCATTAACCAGATCGAGAAAAATAATGAATAAGAACATTTCAGAATTTGAAAAACTATATGGTGACCGTAGATGTTTTATTATTGCCAGTGGCCCAAGCTTGAATGAATTTGACCTAACACTCCTAAAAAATAGGCACACAATAGGATTGAATCGTTCCTTTTTAAAATATCCTGATACAAAATATCATTGTGTTTTTGATTATAGACTTTTTGAAATGTATGAAAAAGAGTTAAAAAATTCAAGATACCTCTTCACTCTAGAGGACAGACCCTTTGGTATTCCGATAAAACTATTGGGTACGAAAGGTTTTAGCTGGGATCTTTGTGAAGGAATTTATAGTGGATACACAATCAGTTATTTTGGTCTTCAACTCGCAATTTATTTAGGCTTCAAGGAAATTTATTTCCTGGGCCTTGATTTAAATAACGACGGTGAAAATACTCACTTCTTTGGGTATGACTATAACTCAAAAGATCATAACACTTCTGAATATCCTAAAATGATAGAATGCTTTGTGAATATTAAAGATGAATTAGTTAAGAGAGATATTAAAGTTTTCAATTGTAGCCCAAATTCTAAACTAACTTGCTTTCCATATATGGACTATGAGACTGCAGTTAATCTTTAATTCAAAAAGCAATATTTTTTAGCTACGCCAAATGAGGCGTAGATGACTTTGTTTAGATGTAATCATTTTACAAGCCAAACCTCATTTACTATAAGTGCTCTACAAACAAATGAAGGAGAAACTATGAAGCTTATCATTGCGATTGCAATGGTGACGTCTGTATTTGCGTCTACTATTGAAACTAGGAGATATGACTTAGTAGGTTATAAGAGAAACCTTACTCTTTACAAGCTAGGTGCTAATATGACAGGAATGGCTGTTTATATTAGTGGAAGAATTGAAAGATCTGGTGGAAAGAGAGAGAATGAACCAGTTATCGTTTTCAAGAATATTTTTCAACCAGATGAGAATGGAAGGTATAAAGTATTAATTGGTTTTCCGACATCAGGACTACCTGTTGCAACAGGTTCAATAAAAACATTTAAGATGAAACCTCAAAAAGCTATTGAGTATGACTACTCAGGGTCTAAAAAAGGATTATTTAAAGAAGTATTCGCTTTTTTCAACAACTATCCAACTACTAATGAGAGAAAACTTACTGGTGAAGTACACATTACTGTCGATCCATATAATACTTCTCTATACGATATTACTTGTAAAGTAGAGTATATCGTTGATTAGTTATCAATAAAATATCAAAAGAGAAGAAAAGATTCGTAGATAACCTTAATATAAACGGTAATCCGCAGCTAAGAGACTTGAAATTTTTCAATACAAGTTCCACATAAGCATATCACTCATTTTCTCAACTACACTTAGTTCTTTATTATATGGCCCGGCGTCTACGGCCATGCAAAATGAAAATGCCTTTGAAATCATTTATTGTTTTTGTCACCACAACTTAAACAAAACATTTCAAAGGCAAGGAATGCTTAATAATATTGAACTTCAATCAACAAAGTAAGACTTATCTCACTTAATTGGACTAATTTATTTCAATGATCTTATAAACCGTCTAAATCTCGTTCATCTTCTAGGTGAGTTATTGCCTCGCATGCAAAGGAAGTCTGGAAAGTCACCTAAGAATAAGTTTCTTACTGTCATATTAGGCTTCATTTCTGGCGCTGAGTGCATCGATGATATGAAGCACTAAGGCCAGAGAAGTTGTTCTCAAAACTAACTGATGGAGGTTTTTCATCCTCAACACTAAGAAACTTTCTAGGAATTTTCAATCTCAAACACTTTCCGTGTCAATCGATGAATAAGAATAAGGCATGGGGGCTTATGGCAATCTTTGCGTACAATCTGATGAGGTTTGCAAGCTTCATGGTTGATAAGCGAGGATGCTTTTTAAAGCGTGTTAGGCAGCGGATGTTTTACATCGCAGGAGAACTCAGGAAAGGTCAGAGAAAACTAAAGATAAGAGTCAACAACAAAAACTACAAGGAGGTGAAGCGACTTAAAGAAAAAATACATTTGCATTTTTGCAATTTAGGTTTACTTCCGCTTAGTGGGTAGAATTATCCGTTAAGTTCGTTCTTTATCATTCGAATATTAGTAAACCAACTTTGCGCTGTGTCCAAAATCGTCACAAACTGATTTTGGGCGCACGTCTGCCTCTCTGTGGCCCCTCAGAGTGTCGGGGATGTCTGTTTTTGAATTTGCGTTGAGTCTATCTGCGGATTTGAGATGAATGTTAAAGGTTTGATTTTAGGTACAAAAAAAGCTTCTACAATGAGAAGCTTTTTTTATGGTGCCCGCCAAGAGATAATGGTCGAACCAAATACTATTTCCGAGGAATATGG
>CAWUIU010000327.1:0-4262 GCA_963922285.1 uncultured Oligoflexia bacterium
TAAACTCTTTGTTACTCACTTTTTTAATGCTTGTTTTGTCTCAGAGATCTTCAGGAGCGATTTATGCAATTGTTAGAGATCTGTTAAAACTTCATGGCGGCGAGATTGATGAAATTAAGCTTCGTAAAAACGATTTTCATAAAGACTTAGTGAGTAGATTGAATGAAATAAAAGGGATGATGAACGATGATAATTAATCTCTTAAGAAAAATATGTTCATAATCTTAAGTTCAGTTGTACGGTCACATCTCCACTAAGAGTTTATGCTTTGGTAGGTATTGTAACCTACATGTGAGTAACAGGTTCATGAGTATCTTCTTGTTTTTAAGTTTTGAGAATATGACTTTAAAATAATAATGCCATCAATAAGGTGCTATTTGATTTTATTCCCAGTCTTATAGTGTGACTTTTTGATCAATTTCAAGTTAATAAAGAGATGGTTTTCTATTTTGCATCTTAATTATGGCAGAAGAACTCTCAAAATAATTTAATTGTATAGGATTACTATAATTATTAGAAAGCTCATTATTAAAATCTACTTCATTATCGTAAATACTTATAAACTTACTTAATTCTAGCTTAGGGAATTTGTCATCACCAACATAAATAGAGCGAGCTCGTCCAGGTGTGATTGTATTATTTTTAATAATGATCATATTACCACTGACATGAATTCCATTATTACGATAATTTCTGATCGTGTTGTTTTCAATTGTGAGATTTGAACTTTTTGGAGCTGTGTTTCTATATCCAATAATACTATCTTGACCTGCAGTATAGCTTATAATATCACCCATAAGTCCACTGTTTGCAAAGTATGAGTTTTTTATAACACCATAATTACTGTTAGGGATCGCTAGACTACCTCCAAGAGTGTAGTTTACTCCGACATTATTAATAAATGTATGTCTGCTATAGCTGAGGTTTATTCCATTTGACCATCGTCGAAAATTTGGTGAAACTTCCTTTTTAACATTGATTGTATTTAAATCGACACCAGCATACCCGAAGTATGAGTTTTTTATTGCAACATATTTTGCTCCTTTAGCATGAAGGAGGCTACCATGACCTTGTTTAAAATTAGAATGATAAGAAATATTATCGGAAAAATTTGTGAAGTCAGGTGAAAAGGTTCTAAGGACTCTAATATTATCAAAGATTAAATCTGAAATTTCAAGTCTTCGACTATCAACGCCTGCATCAATGCCATATGAAACCTTTCTTCCTCCATCAATAATTAAATTTTTTATAATTGTTTTTCCATATAGCTGTATTGCAGATCGCTCTATATCATTTCTCTCTACTACTATTTTAGATAGTGGCTCTCCTCGGTTATTTACGCTCCCTTCCAGATAAATATTTTTCATGAGAAACAGTCTTGTCTTCTTTATTTTGAATTCTCCTGGTTTTAGCTTATATGTTTTCGTATCTCGGAACTTATTCAAATACCAAGCAATGGAATGGGGGATTGTGTGGTCGGAATGATCGTTGATTTTTCCAGGACTAATTTCTATTGTATTACTAACCATCTCACTTTGAGGTATATTGATACTATTATTCATCGAACGTGGTTTCTTAAGTACTATTTCTTTATGAACAAACTCAAAGTCTTTTTCCTCAGGGGTATATTCTCCATCATAAGAAGCTGTAAATATCAATTGTGTTTCCTTATCACTCTCTAATAGGGCTAAGCTTGATTTTTTCAAAACGAAGCTAAATGCATGGTCTGATCCACCATTGCAAATTTGATTTATTGTACTCGAAGACCTCTGACCAGTCTTACCTGAAGAAATAAGATTATCTAGAGAAATATTATTTTTATAAACATTTATTCTTAGTGATGATTTAGGACGCATCTTGTCGCATGCCCAACCCTCAACTCTGTACTCGTTGCGACTATTTTTTACTAATGTCGAAGATGATATATAGCCTTTAAGGCTAATGTTTGGGTTGGGAACTCTGATGTCTCTATTTCTATTGTTTTTGAGCTGATAAATTGCATCTTTTTTTAGTGTCTTTTTCTCTCTAACTTTTACAAATAGCTTCATTCCTTTAGTAATACTCATTTCCGCTTCTGTTATTAATACTTTAAATTGTGAATTTTTATGAGAGTTGCAAATCTCTTTGATGGCCTGATTACTTGGTTGATTAACCTCTCCTGTTTTGAGATATACAAAGTGACCTTGTAACGATTTAGTATAAACGTCTACGACTAAATCTTTTTCGTTATTTATAAGACATGTCCATCCTTCGAGGTAATAATTATTAGAGTCATTGAAAACTCCATTAACATAACCCTTTAAATCTCTTGTATCTGCATTTATAAACAACACTCCTATTACAGGAATTAAAATCAGCAGCAGTTTTTTCATGTTGGATATCCTTTCTAATGTTAATAACTATGATATAACCAATCAGTAGTATTCCAAAAATATTTTATTTTCTGATAGATAAGTATAAGAAATTAAAAAAAACTATCTCTTAGATTATATCCAAACATAGCCTCAAATATTTATCGTCTAAATCTCTAGAAACCTTAATAATCTTGAAACTGTCTAAAGTTAAACTATATTCTCCTTTTCCTTTGTTTACTTCAGTTACTTTAAGTATGTTTTAAGCCCTGGAGAATAAATTTAACTAAAGAGAAGTATATCTTTAACAGTCATTTATTTGATCTCGATATGTGATGGCGGTTCTTTGAACTTTTCTGGCGTAGTTTTTTATCGCGGATTTTTTTCTGTATGAGCCTCTTTTAAAGCCCGCATCTCCTTGATGGTAAGCGAGGTAGAGATGATAGGAGTTTGTATTAGAGATTCCAAGGCGCTTAACTGAACGATTGAGATACCAGCCTATAAAGTCAACTGCATCATCAAAGTTTGTTCTTCTTGCTCTTAAGTTTCCAGTTTTTGTGATATACTCTTCCCATGTTCCATCCAGCGCTTGAGAGTATCCATAGGCAGACGATATTCTTCTTCCTAGAATGCCTATTCCTAGGACTTTTTTTCGTGGGGGCTTGGCATCGGAGACAAATTTAGACTCGTGATAAATGATAGAAAGTATCGTATGTTTAGGTATATTCCATTTTCTTGCGGCGTTTTCAAGTGGTCTTGTCCAATGTTCTTTCTCTGTGAGAATTGAACAGGCGTTCTTTTTGTTACTGGGCGGTGTTGTTGCACAACTCATAAAAAATAGAAGAAGAATGAAGCTTGATACATATACCATGTTGATCTACTCGGATATTTAGCTTAGAGACTTGAGCTTTTATGTCGGATTTGTTTCTCGATGTTGTTCGTGGGAAATAAGACGTGTAACGATATGTTTTTTAGTAGAGAATAGTAAAATACGTAAATTACATGTTTTCAAATAATAATCGAAGGTAGTTTTAATGAACGATAATATACAAGAAGTAATAGGAAATATTGAAAATTTTGTTAAGCCATATTTTGGTCAAGGAAAAAAAGCTGATTATATTCCAGCTCTTGATAAAGTTGATGCAAATCAATTTGCTCTATCTATCGTTACTAGTGATAAAACTTTGTACTCTATAGGTAGTGACCATATTTCTTTTTCAATTCAAAGTGTATCAAAGGTTTTTACTCTCACACTTGCTCTTAGTGAGTTAGATAACGAGCTTTGGAAGAGAATGTTTCGTGAGCCATCAGGTAAGTCATTTGATTCTTTGATTCATCTTGAGGAGAGTTGTGGAATGCCATCAAATCCATTCTTAAACAGTGGGGCAATTGTATTAGCTGATATCCTTCTTGATATTTACGGTGCTAATGCATTCACTCGTTATATGGAGCTGATGAAAGAAGTTTCGGGCAATCAGGATCTTGAAATTGATTTGACAGTTTATCAAAGTGAAAAAGAGACAGGTCACAAAAACTATTCATTCGCTCATTATATGAAGAGCTTTGGTAATATTAAAAACTCTGTTAATGATGTCGTTGAGCTGTATTTTAAGTTTTGTTCACTTAGTGTCTCTAATATAGACTTAGCAAAAGCTTTTTATTTTTTGAGTAATAAAGGGGTTTCGCTATCTGGCAAGCAAATTACAAGTCATCGGCATTGTAAAAGAATTAACTCATTGATGTTTACTTCTGGAACTTATAATGAAGTTGGCGATTTTGCTTATCTTGTTGGGCTTCCTTTAAAAAGTGGAGTATCTGGAGCAATCGCTGGATGTTTGCCCAGTCATTATTCAGTTTCTGTCTGGTCACCGGAGCTTAATGTAAAGGGAAACTCTCTTGTTGGACTTAAAG
>CAWUIU010000328.1:0-4254 GCA_963922285.1 uncultured Oligoflexia bacterium
CCACTACTGACTCAGACGTTTATGACTCTGACGATGACAATTTCAATTCCATCGGCAATTTTCTTTACGAATTGGCTTGGAACAATTTGGAAAGGATCTATTAGATTTCCAACTCCAATGGTTTTCTCTCTTGGTGTCGTTTTTGTCTTTGGTCTAGGTGGTTTAACGGGTCTTTATCTTGCAACAGTTACGACTGACCTTTATCTGCACGATACTTACTTTGTTGTTGGTCACTTCCACTATACGATGGCAGCTTCTGTTCTTCTTGGTGGATATGCAGCAATCTATTTCTGGATGCCTAAGATGTTTGGAAAGATGTTAAATGAAACTCTTGGACACATTCACTTCTGGCTAACTTTCTTAGGTCTGAACGGTGTTTTCATGGGGATGATGATTGTCGGTTACGGTGGTATGCACAGACGTATCTACAATCCATTTGTTTACGAGTTCCTTGAAAAGTTAATTCCAATTAACACTTTTGTTACTTGGTCTGCAATTGTTATGGGTCTTGCTCAAATATTCTTTGTTTGGAACTTTGTTCACACAATTTTCTTCAAGAAAGAAAAAGCTGAAGCTAACCCATGGAAGGTTGGTACATTAGAGTGGACAATTCCATCTCCTGCTCCAGTGTATAACTTTAAAGAAATTCCAGTGGTAAAATGTGGACCACATGAGTTTGGTAACCCAGCACTTTCTGATGAAAAAGACTATCAGTACCAAACTGAAGAATTAGCAGGGGTTTAATGACAACTCAGACGAGACAAATAAATTTAGCTCAGAGAAAAGTTGTATCAGGAATTGGTATGACAGTCTTACTAGTTTCATTTGCAATGTTATTTGCAAGTTTACTACTGGGTTATATTATTTTTCGTCTTTCTAATGAGGTCTGGCCGCCGATGGGGATGGAAGTTGTTCCATTAACTTTGCCAACGTTGTCGACTTTTATCATTGCTGTTAGTTCACTTCTTTTTCATAACATGCAAACAGCTTATGAAGGGAAGGTAATAGGGAAGGCGAAGATGTCATACATCTTAACTTTTACCCTTGGTTGTTTATTTATGTATGCCCAATTTAAATTGTGGCAGCAAATGGGAGATATTGGACTATATGTTTCAGGTGGAGTCTTTCCTTCTCTCATGTACACGCTTACATGGGTGCATGCTGCTCACATTGTAATGGGTTTATTAGCACTTTTGTTGCTAGTTCCAACTATTCTAATGTCAGGCGCTTATAGCGACGAAAAAATGGTTTGGATTATTAATATTGGCAAGTTCTGGCATTTTCTGGGAATTGTCTGGTTAATTATGTATTTTGTAATGTTTGTATTCTAATAGAGGATAATTATGAGTAAGTTTTTTGTAACTTTAACATTAATTTCAGCGGTATTATCTCTTACTTCATGTAGTAAGGAAAACCACTTTCGTGAAGATAAGGTCTTTGCTGGTGGTCTATATGTAAAAGCTGATACTTTGAATACTGGTCGAGCTTTATATGCTGAGTACTGTATGGCCTGCCATGGGGAAGATGGCGATGGAAAAGGTGTCGCAGCAAAAGCCATGAAAGTACCGCCTAGAGATTTTACATCTGGCATTTACAAGTTTGGTGAAGTTGTTTCTGGTGAGTTAGTTCATGATAGTCACTTGATGAAGCTTCTTGATACTGGTCTTGATGGTTCAGCAATGCTTCCATGGGATCTTACGGAAAAACAAAAGTTTGCACTTGTTCAATATTTAAAGACCTTTGCTCCAGATGTTTGGGAAGGAAAAGACAAGAAACTAGGTGAGCAGATTGTAATGCAAAAAGACCCATATGGAATGGCAAATAAGCAGGCTGCGATCGATGCAGGAAAGAAAATCTATCATGGGGAAGCTGCATGTTGGTCTTGTCACAGAGCTTATGTTCCAAGAGCGGAGCTTGCTGAGATCAACGAAATGGAAGTTGCTGATATCGATGATGATGCATACAAAACAAAGCTTCAAGAAACAGAATGGGGATTTAAAAACGTTCCACCTGATTTTACATGGCATAGAATTAGAAGTGCTCAGACAGTTGAAGAACTTTACATGAGACTAAATGCAGGTGTTGGTGGAACAACAATGCCAAGTTGGAAAGGTGTACTTGAAGATGATCAAATCTGGGCAGTTGCTCACTATGTGAAATCTTTAATGGATCTTAGAGATAAACCAGAAAGAAAAGAGTTTATAAACAAAGCTAAATAATTATGACGACTGGAATTGCGATAAGAAGAGATTCAAACTTCCTAGAGAGACTTGTTTTTAACAAGTTTTTCTGGGTTTTCTTTATTTCTTTTGTTTTCACATTTCCAATTTATAAGTCTCTTAATAGAGAACTTCCTCCGCCGTTACCGAAAATGAAGTCGCTCCCGGAATTTAATTTAACAAATAGTTTTGGAAAACCTTTTGGAACTAAAGAGTTAGAAGGTCGTGTTTATATTGCTAATTTTATTTTTACGAATTGTCCGTCTTCTTGCTTGAGGCTATCAGCCGAAATGGAAAAAATTCAGAAGAGAGTTAGAGGATTGGGGAAGAAAGTTTCACTTGTCTCTTTTTCAGTTGATCCAATAAACGATAGACCAAAAGTTTTATATAAATACGCTCGTGAGAGACATGCAAATCCACATATCTGGACTTTTTTGACTGGAGATAAGGAGGACATGAAGAAAATCGTTATCTCAGGCTTTGACGTACCGATGGGAGAGCTTATGGAGACAGAAGGTATTGTTGATGGTGAAATGGTAACGATGTTTGATATAGCTCATACTGAGAAGTTTGTTCTCGTTGATCATGATGGTATTGTTAGAGGTTATTATGACTCTCAGAAAGACGATATTAATCAAATGATGTTAGACGTTGGTTTATTAGTTAATAGAAAAGAATTTTATAAAAAAGAAATATAATAATTGTAAGAGGTAGTATATGTCTGAAGGCACTCACCACAGTCACAAAAAACTTTATATCGTAATCTTTTTCGCTCTTGCAGCGTTAACTGGTCTCGAGCTTATCATCCCTGAATTAAAAAATGTTTCAACATTCTTTAAGGGAAGCTCGTTAACACTTTTAGCATTTGGAAAGGCGTTCTTAGTTGCATATTTTTATATGCACTTAAACGAAGAAAAGGGCTGGTTAAAGTTTATTGCTGCAATTCCTATTTCTGCTGGAATTTATGCTACTGTAGTTATTTTAGAATCGATGTTTAGATAAGGAATAGATCATGGAAGCGAATAATACTCAAAGAGAGACTACTGTTAGTGCTTCGCCACTAGTAAAAATACAAGAAAAGCAACCAGAATTCAATACTTGGTGGATTTTAGTATTTCTAGTTGTAGCATTAGTTATTTTAAAAACATTTATTTATATCAAAGACGATAAGAGGCACGGTAAGTAATTACCCTGTCTCTTATTTAATAAGCTCTATGCTTATAATTCGATCACCTTTCTTGATTTGATCGATCACTTCTAGGCCTTTTACAACTTGACCAAAAACAGTATATTTCTGATCTAATTCTGGTAAGTTTTTTAAACATATAAAAAACTGAGAGTCTGCACTATCAATATCATTTGCAAGTCTTGCCATTGATACAGTTCCCCTAAGGTGTTGTGCTTCACTTAGTTCAGCTTTTAAATTTAATCCACTACCACCATTTAAGCTGTTGTCAGGTGAGCCTGTTTGAATTGCAAAGTTTTCAATAACACGGTGGAATTTTAGGCCGTCATAAAATCCGCTATCAATTAGCTCTGCTATCCTTTTAGAGGTGTTAGGAGCCCTTTCAGGGTAAAACTTAAATTGCACACTCCCATATGTTGTTTTTATGATTGCGTAAGAAGATGAGAGACCATCTTTTGAGATTTGATCAGAACTAAAATAGTTTTTTGATGATGAGTGCTCATCTTTTTTGTTTTGAAAACAAGAAGTGAGCAAAAAAATAAATAAAAAAAATCGTATTTTAGACATATTTATACTTTTAAAAGCCTTTTTATAAATTATAAAAGATTTTTTTTAAAAAATGTGATTTTTTTTTAGAAATTGTGTTGACATATAATCTAAGAAAACATAAATTCCTTCTCACCTTAAGAAATTGATTGAAAATGTTTGCGGGGGTGTAGCTCAGTTGGGAGAGCACTTGCTTTGCACGCAAGGGGTCGCAGGTTCGACTCCTGTCATCTCCACCATTTTCAACAGCTCTTTAACATTTGAATAATAAGTAAAAGTTTTGTCACCTCGGTGGCGAAATAA
>CAWUIU010000329.1:0-4253 GCA_963922285.1 uncultured Oligoflexia bacterium
GATAACAAGAGCACGTCTTTCCTGAAGAGAATTACCTGTTGCATCGGATGGCTTTGGTACGGCAAAGTTAACTTCAGTATTAGAATAATCATCTTCAATCGTTGCGCCTGCTAAATCAAGGAAGTCAACCGTACTATGAACACTTAAGTCGGTACTTGAATCATTCTCTTGGACAGTATATTGAAATGTTAACTCCGTTCGATCACTACTTATACCGACATATGTTGCTTCCCTATCAACCGAACCTGTTTCAAGAAATATCCTTGGAGATCCTCCAGAGGTAGACACGACAAGTTCTTCATCAAATTTAACAACAATATCAACAGAGTTACCCAAAGAAATTGTTCCATCACTAGTCGATGAGTCGATATAACGAATAAGTGGAGGAACTTGATCCTGAACATTTACAGTTAAATCAAATGTCGCTGCAATATTATCTGAAGAATTCTGGTCATCAAAACTAACACCAACAAAACAAGAACCGACATACATATTATTTGGTAAGAAAGTTATCTCACCTGTATCTGAGTTAATACTTAAAGCGTCAGCAACTGAACTACAATCAATACCTGTTGTTGGAGAAACAAGAGAATAAACCCCTCTTGTCTCATCTGTTGAAGTTAAGTCAAAAGTAGAAGCAGTATTTTGAACAACTGACGAATAAGTTGATGGAGCTGTTGTATGTTGCATATTTATCGTTACAGGATTAGACATTGCACTTATAACTGGCTGAACATTATCTATTGTTATATTCGCTGTTAGAGTGGAAGAAACGAGATTGTCCTGATCACTCGTTGCTTTAATTGTAAATGTACAAGAACCGACTTGATCATCGTGAGGTGTTCCAGTCATTACTCCGGTTATAGTAGCGACACCGGCAATCCACCCACAAGTATTGACATCAATCGACCATGTATGAGTATCACCAGTATCTGGGTCACTTATATATGGTGTACATCTATAGAGAACATCTTCATTTTTATTACCATCACAACCAGTTGGTAAGCTCACGATAGCATTATCAGGACTAGGAATCATTGTTACACGAAACTCATCAGTCCCAATGTTATTCAATGCTTGTCCATCATTAAATTGAACGTTGATATTACAATAAGTATCAAAATTCACAGTTGGCATATATGTTACAGCCCCAGTATTGGCATCAACACTAACAGTTCCATTTGATTGACAATCATTAGAAGAAGCAGCAATGATACTATATGTACCATGACCTTCATCTGTTGATGAAACTTGTGCATCACTTCTAATGACCGTCAAAGATGCATCTTCAGCGAGAGTAGTATCTGCAATAGTAAAACTAGGCTGAACATTTAGAACATTAATAGCATAGGTACGATCAACTTGGTGTTCACCATCGTCAGCCCTTACAACAAGTTCGCAAGTTCCAATTTGTGCTCGTGTTGGTGTACCGGTTATATTTCCACTTGTCTCATTTATATTTGCCCATGTACATGTTGTTGCAGGCAGCAGACTCCAAGAGACAGTATCACCTTCAGTATCAGTGTATGCCCCCGTACAGCTGTATGTCTCAAGTTCATCTATATCACCACATGCGCTTGTAATAGCATGAGGGTCATTGACCGGTGTCACTACAATTGCCACATCTTGAAATGTCGTATTTCCAAAACCATTTTGATCATCAAAGACTACTCTAACATTACATGTTCCTTCAAAATCAGCTGCTGGAGTATATGTAATTGCACCATTGATAGAGTTAATGATTGCAACACCATTATCATTACACTTTGGCGCACTTGTATTCGCATCATCTAAAGAATAAACACCTAAGCCTTCCTCACTACTCACAACATCACCATCTCTATAGATAACTGTTGCAGAAGCATCTTCAAGAATGTCTACTTGATTTGTAATTAATGAAATTACCGGTGTAACATTGTTTATGGTAATTGAGCGACTATAAACGTTAGAATCAACTTGGCCATCATTCACTTTAAAAGCAAGAATACAAGTTCCAACCTGATTATCAACTGGCGCACCTGTAACATCACCTGTTGTAGGATCTATCGATGCCCATACACAAGTATTTGTATCATCGAGACTCCAAATATGAGTATCTTCTGCATCACTATCATTAATTAAAAGTCCCGTACAAGAATATGCTTGATCTTGCTTAATTGTGCCCGTCGTACAACTTCCCCTAATTATTGGAGAATCATTTGTTGACGTGATTCTAACGCTAAAAACCTTAACGACAGGAGTACTAATAACATTTAGATCATCAAATTTTACAGCTACCTGACAAGTTTTTGCATAGTTGGTGTCTGGACCAAATAGAATAGCACCAGTACTACTATCAATCGAGAGTGTACCATGATCAACACATCTCTCACCAGAAAGACTTCCGTGATCAAAGCTATAAAGGCCATAACCTTCTTCGTTTGCTTGAATGTCTGCATCACTTTTAATCTCTGCTACTGGGTCGTCTTCTGTAATTAAAACATCACTAACCGTTAGCGTTGGACTAATATTTTTTACATCAACCTTTGCTTCAACAACTGTTTTCGTACCAGAAGATGAAGTAATTTCTACATTAAGATCACATAGCCCAACATGATCGTCAGTTGGTACACCTTCAATTGAATTATCACTAGCAATTACTAAAAATGAACATGAATTATCAACCGTTAGTTCGACATCTGTAGCTTTAGTAAATGTCGAGACGAGAAAATCTGTGCCACAGAACTCTTCCAGCTGATCTGCAATATCTGAGACGCCTTGTCTAATAGAGAGCGTACAGATTGAATGACCATACTCAAGGCCTTCGCTTTCGCCAGTATCACCACCTCCTCCACAAGAGGCTATAGTTATGACTAGGAATAATAACCAAAAATATTTCACCATAATCGTATTTTCGGTTAATTTCGGTGAGAGACAATCAAAAAATTATTAAGAATCAGTCTAGGCAAAACAAGTTCTTAAAACTTCAGTGTTAACAGTAACTTGCAGAGCCCTCAACTCAACAAATACAACAAGTTAAAACGGTAAAAAAAATTAATACTATAGATATTCGCCAATAATTCTTGCTTTTTAGTCCATATTTATTTGGACAGCATTCTGGCCACGACAGGCGACTGTAACCTTTAGACCATTATTTAAAAAAATAGCAAGGTCATTCACAGTGCAAAGCTTTGAAAGTTTATAAGAACTTAGGTCAGTTTCACACCAACTATTACCAGCGCGTTTAGTGTATAGGCGACATGAGTTCCAGAATAACAACCAGTTAGCAAATGTATCCCAGGGCTCAAATGCCACGACTTAAAAAGCCTATTTGTACAACTTGTTAGGGCAGTATTCGAATTATTTATCAAATAATGTACCGTTATTTGTTGATCGATCAAGTCTTCCTGTCGCTGATATGACATAGATCTCTCCAGAGACGTGTCCCTCTAGGTCAGCAGGACTCGTAAGAGATAAATTTATATTTATATCAGCCTTTGATCCTGTTAAAGTATCAAGCTCAAAAAGAGTACTTCCTAGAATATGATAAAGAATTCTTCAGTCGTTTGTACTCATAAAGGCATCAAATGAATGAGCATTGTTTGGTATATCATTCATTGGTGAATCATACTCTTAATCATCATTATTTAAATTACTGAGACAAAGAACTCTGAAAACACGGGAGAACTACGTAGGTTATTATCATCAAAAATGACTCTAATTCGACAAAGATCTGTATCGTTTATTGCTGGATCATAAGAAACGGCACCAGTATTCTCATCAACTGACACTATCCCATCATCAACACAACGGCGATCTGATACACTAACTTTGTCCAGCACGAAATTCTATAATTATGTTGTCTCAAAATATGACCTCGTTAAGAATTACCTTAGTCATCTTGTTGATGAAACTCTTCCAATTTTATAATCTGACAAGTTTTTGCATTAACGATAGAAAAATAAAGAATTCCACCACCCTCATCTGAAGTACCCGCTGTGTAAATATCAAATGGCGGTGTCCTGCGACTTCCTTCAAAGCGATGTCCAGTATTTGCTCTTCCAACTCTCTTCACTTGCATCGTCATCGTTTCAATACTATATGGATAGTCTTGCGTAATTTTTTCTTCGATAACTTTTGAACAGTCTTTTGCAGTAACTAAGGATGAAGTTAAAACAAGTGCCAATACTATTAATAATCTCATAAATTCTCTCCTAAACATTTTGAATCGAAGAAAATATAGAATAGAAAGACAAATAAAGCATGTTTAAATG
>CAWUIU010000330.1:0-4250 GCA_963922285.1 uncultured Oligoflexia bacterium
GTGTTCTATTTTATTGATTTCAGGTGGTATGGATACTTAAAGTAAAGAAAATGTAAAGAAATCTATATCTTTCAAAAAGAAAGCTATGGTAATATTTTATATTGCTTTGTTTCTCGGAGGTCGTAGTGTCTTTTAGGGTTCTTTTAGTTGATGATGATAAAAATATTCATGATTTATTAAATTTATCGTTAAGTAATTTATTTGACTATAAAAAACAAAAATCATTAAAGAAAAATTTAAAGTCTATGCTTGATGAAACGCAGAATGATTCAGAAATTCATGACTTTCAAGTCCTTAGTGTTTTTCAAGCTCATGAAGCAATAGATCTATTAGAAAAGAAAGAAATGTTTGATTTGATTATACTAGATGTCGTTATGCCTCCTGGCGAGTCTGGTGTAAGTGTTTTGAAATATATGAAAGAAAAGAATATAAAAATCAAAACTGTGTTATCAACTGCATATTTTAGTAATGATAAAACCGAGATTGAAAATATTGTAAAAGACTTAGCAAAAGTTTTATTGCTTGATAAACCTTATAGTTTATCAAAATTTACAAATACAGTTAAGTATATGCTAGATTATGACTATCAAGGCGAAAAAGAGATTGGTTTATCATTAAATTAAGATGGATTCTGTGGTTAACAATATTCAGTTGAAAGATACATTACTTGGAAGAGATCACATTTTAGATAATATGATTGATGAATTATCTCATGTGGATAGACAAATATCTATTGTTAGTGGTCCTCCTGGAATAGGAAAAACTCAGTTAATTCATAGTGCACTTAAATCTTGTGGAGATTCAATCTTCTTACTTGACGGAAAGTACAATCAATTAGGGGCAGACAATCTTAAAAGTCCATTACAAAGAGCTCTTTCTGTATTCTTCATATTTGTAATATCTGATATTGAGTTAAAAAAGAGATGGGCAAAAATTTTACAAAATGACATAGGTGTTAACTTAAAAGTATTATGTGACTATATACCTGAGCTTTATTTAATTGTTGATGATGTTAATGAACCAGCGCAGTTAGGAGTATCTGAAGCTCAAGTGAGATTTGAGCTAATGGTAATAAATCTCTTGGAATTGATATGCAAATTTAGCTCTAAAAAGATAGTTTTATTTGTAGATGATTTGCAATGGGCATCTGAAAGTGAAATTGATCTCTTGAAAAAGATCTTAGAGTCCGTAAAGACTAGTAAATTACATTTTATTGGGTCTCATAGAGATAATGTTAAAAAGAATCATCCACTACACAAATTAAAAGAGATAGAATTATTTAATATTCAAAAAATAAAATTAGATGGGTTAAGTGTAAAGGGTATACAAGATATTGTAGATTTACTTCATCCAAATATAGAAATGAAGAATGAATTAGTCGCTTCCCTCAAAAAAAGTACTGCGGGTAATCCATTCTTTATATTGCAGATACTAAAAACTGCATTAAAAAAACAAATCATTAAAGATGATAAGTTTAATATAAAGGAATTAGAAAAAATCTCACTTTCTGATAACGTGGTTGAGTTATTGCTTGATGAAATGAATGACCTTTCTTCTGAGTTCAAAAACTTACTAGCTATTTGTTCAATTCTTGGAAGTGACTTTAGTAAAGAAGATCTTTCCGCTATAAATGGGGGGCATGATCTAAATAATTTCCTGTCTGCAATGGTTGATAAGCAGTATTTTAAAAGATTGGACGATAAAAACGCTTTTACTTTTTCACATGATAAAATCCAGGAAGCCGCTTCAAAGATTGTTGAGCGAACAGAACTAATTAAGCACCATAAGATGATTGCGGATTATTTATATAGTAAATTAGATCGTAATTTATTTAGCGATAAATTAATTGAAGTCGCGGTGCATTATAATAAATCTTTTGAGTTACTGAGCAAAAAAGAGAAATCTTTAGTTGCAAAAATAAATCTAGACTGTTGCACTGTCGCACTCAATGCGACTTCTTTTCAGGTTGCTCTTGAACACATACATATAGCAGACAAACTTAGAGACTATCTTGTAGAAGATGATTTCGAATCAGTCTTATTAGCGAAATCTGAACTGCTTTATTTAAATGGATTATTTAAAGAAAATGAAGGATTCATTAATGAAAATAAAGAGAATTTTTCTAATCCGTTCAATAAAGCATTGTTCCTAAATCAACTTATCATTCAAAAAACAGCTGAAGGTGAGTATGTAAAAGCTATTGAAATTGGTCGAGAAGCATTGTCTTTAGTCGACATAGAACTACCTAGTGTAAAAGTGAGTGAGTTAGTTACAAAAAGACTCGAACACTTAAAGAAGGACAAAACTGAAAAAAGTATTTTAATGGTTTTAGAACAAGAAGATATGAAAGATGAGAAGATGATGCTTGCCATGATTATTCTTATAAATCTTGATTCGCCGTGCTATTTAAGTAACTTTGATTTGTATTGCTATATCGTCATTGAGATGGTCAAAATAACTAATACATATGGTCCTGTTCCTGAGAGTTCAAAAGCCTTTGCCTCATTCGGTATTGTCCTTTGTTCTTTTGGGTTTTATGAACTTGGATTCATATATAACAATGTCGGAATAAAAATTGCTGAAAAATATAATCATCTAGGTCAATTATGTAGAGCATGTCATACGATGGCTAACCATGTTCAATTTTGGAGTGAAAGTATAGTTAATGGAGATGAATATAATGATCTAGGTTTCAAGGCCGGTGATGATGCGGGGGAATATCTATGGGCCGGTTTTATCAAACTATTCAAACCATATAATCAGTTCTTTAGATCTAAAGACTTAAAAGATATTTTAGAAAATGTGTATTCTGGTTTAAGATATTGTGAAGAACATCCAAATCAGTTAGGTGTCGATACTTTAACAGGTTTAGGATCATTAATAGAATGGCTATGTAACGAACCAGTTGAAAGTTGTCGTTTTCCAACAAATGATTTGTTTATTAAACATTGTCTTGACACTGATAGTTTAATGGCATTAAGTATGTATTTGTCTGCACGAACTTTCTTTTTAATCACGAAGGGGGAGTTTGAAGAAGCACAAAGTATTATTGGCAAGTCAATAGAATTACTTCCTTTTTCTTATTCTGTTATAACTAATTTTTATGACATATATTCACGTACATTTTTAAAGATTATTTATAATAATATAAATGATCTAAGTAATGATTCAAAATTTCATGAAGACATTTCTTTTTTAAAAACTTTAGCCTCGTCTTCACCTGTTAACTTTGCACACTTTTATCACTCGCTTAAAGGTGAGATTTTAGTGGCACAAGGTGATTACATGTCTGGAATGAAAGAGCTTGATAAGGCACTAGACTCAGCGAGCTTTAGTAATAATAAATATTTTACTTCATTTATTTATAAACGTTTATTTACATTAAAGGGTAAGCTAAATCTTGGTCATGTAAGATCACTTCATTATCAAAAGAGTTCAAAAGAAGTTTTTCATAGTTGGACTGTTTTAGCTAAACCAGAATCATTTTCTGATAAGATAGCGTTAAGTTCAAGTTTAGCAGAGACACTTGATTCTAATCAATTGCCATTACGCATTGTTGAAAATATTAATAATATCTTGAATCCTGTTTATATTGCGATTTATGATAGGGTTAATAGAGAAATAATCTCTTCTAAGGGAGTGTTAAGTAATGGTGTAGATTTAAGCTTATTCTTAAACTATAAAAAAAAATCAACTTCTAAAATTTCATCAAAGACAAACGCGGACGTTATTTTAAAGTTAATTCCAATGATAGAAGAAGATGTATATTCACGTATGATACAAGGAGTAGGTGTTATCGTGGTTATTTCAAATATACTCAAGGATAAAGATGTTGAAATAATCGATTTCCTAGTGAGGCAAAGTGAGACATTAGTCGAAAATATACAGCTAAATGAAGAAATGAAAGAGTTTAACGCTAAGCTTGAGCAAATGGTTAAAAGTAGAACAAATTCTCTTGAGGAGGAAAAGTTTAAAGCACAATTAATAGCAACTCAGTTAAAGGATACGCAAGAGGAGCTCTTGCTCGCTGCTCGTAAAGCTGGAAAGACTGAGGTTATATCAAATTTTTTACATAATATTGGTAATGCTTTAATGGTAGTTTCAGGTAAGGTAGAGTTGCTAAAAAAACAAATTGATGAGTTTGAGTCTCATACTCTTTTAAGTTCATATATATGCAAGAGCGATAAGTATAATAGTTTTTATGATTTTATACAGAATGATGATTTAGGAAATAATAGTAAAGACTTTTT
>CAWUIU010000331.1:0-4242 GCA_963922285.1 uncultured Oligoflexia bacterium
TTCTGTTAAGTGAGAGATAAACGTTGTAGCCAAAATGAAGATACAGGAATGAGCTGATAATTTATTTGTTGATAGTTTATTTGGAAATCCCTCACTCTTAGGTTTCTCATGATGTTGAGCAATTATAAAATCGGCCTCTGGATAACCTTGAAAGTTTGCTGCTATCTTTGCTGCCTCTGTCGGATGAGTCGCGAAGTTCTCTTGTAGTTCTTCAGGAAGATAGTCAAAATCATTATCATTTAATGATCGTATCTTGTAGAGATTATCGTCATCTAACATAGAATCGTAGAGGAGGGATGCAAGCCCTAGTTTTTTTCTTGATGTTTCACTGGCCCAGCCAAGTGTTGCCAGCATTGATTCACTAAGATACATAACCATTACTGCTTGTTCGGAGAGGTCAGTCATTTTTAATGGAAAGAATTGCATAACGGATCTAAACTTCTTATGCTCTAGAAGAACACCTCTGGTCATGGAGATACATTTATCGACAAGTGTAGTGATTTCTTTTGTAACCCCGACAGATTTAACATACTGATGTATGATTAGCGCTGCTCTAATTTGATTTGCGATAATGAGTTTAGGAGTTAGCTTCGTTGAAGAAAATTGAATCATAATTGCTTCAATAGAATCTTCAAGAAATTTTAAGTATTCATTCTTTCTTAAGAAAAGATGTTTAACTCTTTTTTTAGCATAAGCATTAATTTCAGAATGAAGATATTTCTTATCAGCCGTAATGACTTTTACATACTTTGTGGCAGTTAACTCAACGAAGACATCATATGGCAGTTTATTAAAGAGATAGAAGCTTCTTATTTTCATAGGTAGTAGTTCTTCTTTATCTATTTCTTCGATAGACTTTTCAAACTCTTCTTCTTTTGCCCAATTTACACATTTTTGAATCGAATTTACGAATGTCGCAGGATCAATTGGACGAAGGATAATTTCGTTCATCTCTGATCGAATATAGAGCTTCTCTTCGATGCGATCATTGATGTGAACTTTTGCACCAATAAAAATAAAAGGTTTTTCTCCGGTAAGCGGTAGTAAACTTTTTGCTAACTCTGTTGGGTGGTCAGTTCTAATAGAAGCTTCTATCATAATCAATATAAATGGACCTTCATAACTTAGATGTTCAACGGCATCATCGCCACTGAGGACACAGATTAATTCTATTCTTGGAAAATTACGGTTAAATAGACTTTTAATGTGATTCCATTCATCTTTATCATCACAGATATAAAGTACTTTCATCTCTTTTTACCTTTTTTATGTATGTAATAACAATACCTTAGATTGATATTGGGATCTAATTATTCTTTTGATGTGGCTTAATTTCCTGAAATTGCTATCTTTCAACAGACATGTATAATTAAAGTTGAGGTAGTTACTTTGATAGTAAAGGATTTATTGGAAATTCAAAACATCTTGTCCCAAGACTTTGGTACTCGCACGACCATAGTACATCTGTGTCCTATTATAGGCAGAATTCTTAAAGCGCATCGTCTTGTTTTTTTTCGTAAAGATAGTGGCGACCAAAATAAAAACTTTTTTTTGAGTCTTTATGAAGAATGGGTCTGTGAAGGATATCCCTTTCGTTACGTTGATGAAAAAGTTACTACAAAATTTGATATAAGTGATATTTTTAAAGAGTATTCAGAAATGGTTTCAAGACGAGAGCCTTTCATTTTTGATGGTCAAAACCAGGTCTTATCTTCGGCAGGAACTTTGCAACTTTTCAAAGACTCTCAAATAAAATCCATGATGGTCATTCCTCTTTTTGGTTCAAATGATATTTGGGGAACTCTTTCTGTTCACGAGCTTGAAGATAAAGAGAGAGACTATAAAAAGGATGGTACTTATCACCTTTTTAAGTTAATTGGTTCTCAATTGTCTAATTTTTTTCGTTTTTCTGAAAATTCATCATTAATACAAGAACAGGCGATGACAGATCATTCTAGGAAGATGTTCTCTCTTGGCAAAATGGCTGCAAGTATCGCTCATGAGATCAATAATCCTATTTTCGTTATAGGTAGTTTCGCTAATCGTATTGAATCCATTGCAAACGATAATCTCTTTGTTGAAAAAAAAGATGAACTTAAAGTAGGATTACAGCATATACAAAAGAATTGCATGAAGATAACTAATATAGTCGAAGGTCTAAGATTAATGTCTTGTCGTCCAGATCGAGAAGATTTAGAAGTTGTTAATATCAATGATATAATTTTGAGAGTCGTCGATATTTGTAAAGAGAACTTTCAGTTAAATAAGATAACAGTTAATACAGAATTTAAAGATAAAGATATCCTTGTTGAATGTAAACCTGGGCAGCTTTCTCAAGTTTTTACAAATTTTTTAAATAACTCATTTGATGCTCTCGTTGCCAATGAAAAATTACAGAATAAGGAAATTAAGTTATGCACAGAGCTTTGTGGGGATGAAGTTTGTGTTAATGTTATTGATACTGGGCCGCGATTATCGGGGGAGATAATCGATAAGATTATGGAGCCTTTTTTTTCGACAAAGAGCTCCAAAAAAGGATCAGGTCTAGGTCTATCAATTTGTAAAGAAATCATTGAAAGGTTTGGGGGTACCTTAGAGATTGATAAAGACTTTTCTCAAGTAAAATTTGATATTAGACTACCAGTCGTCGAAATCGAAGAAGAATAGAAATAACTATACAAATTCTAAATATTAATAAATGATATTCTTATGAATGATCAGTTAATTGAGTTACTTTTTGAAAAGAAGTGTTTAAGTCTTTCGCCAAAAGATCCATTCACATACACATCTGGACTTAAAGGACCAATCTATTGTGACTGTCGTTTAATAGCGACACATCCCGTAATGCGCGACCTAGTTGTTAAGGGGTTTGGCCAGTTAATTGAGACAAATGATTTACAGTATGATTATTTGACTGGTGTGGCCACGGCAGGAATTTCTCATGCTGCTTATCTTGCGGATCGAAGAAAGGAACTTTTTTGCTATTCGCGTTCTAAGCCTAAAGGCCATGGTAAAGGTAAAATGGTAGAAGGTGATGTGGATCATGGTGCAAGGCTCTTACTTGTGGAAGACTTAATAAATCAAGGCGCAAGTATCGAGCAGGTTATCTTAAAATTAAGAGAACAAGCTTATGTGGTGGAAAATACAATAAGTATTGTTAACTACAATACACCTAAGTCACTAGAAGTTATGAAAAATCTTAAAGTTGAGTGTTTTTCTCTAATAAGTTTTCAAGCTCTTGCCGATAAAGCTTTGAAGCTAAATATTGTCGACAATGAAGGACATGAACTTCTCCTTGAATGGAATAAAGATCCTGTTGCATGGAGTGAGAAGGCATAATTCTAATTGTTTAGACGCATATCGCGTCGACATTTTAAGTATTTAGCTGTAATAAGTGTTCAAATTCGTTTTTATTTATAATGATCTTAAAAGAAATCTTTTAAGTTGATCGGAGGTTATATGTCAGATAATGCAAAACTTGATGTCAGAGGACAAACTTATGAACTACCAGTTATTACGGGTAGCGAAGGGGAAGTTGCTCTGGATATTTCAAAGCTAAGAGCTCAAAGTGGAATTATCACTTTAGATAATGGTTTTGTTAATACAGGTTCATGTTCTTCTGCGATTACTTTTTTAAACGGTGAAAAGGGAATTTTAAGATATCGTGGATATCCTATAGAGCAATTAGCTGAGAAGTCAAATTTCACAGAAGTTTCTTACCTTTTATACAATAAAGAGCTTCCTTCTGCTGCGGATCTCAAAACTTTCAATGACGATATTGCAAAACATGCAAAACTTCCTGAAGGTGTTAAGAATATTCTTGGACAATTTCCAGCCACTGCTCACCCTATGGGTGTTGTTTCGGCTACAGTATCTGCTTTAAGTGGCTTCTATCCGGAATTCTTAAATCCTGAAGCGACTGATGAAATAAAGGCCAAGGCACTTCCTCAATTAATGGGACAAATCAAAATTATCATGGCGAATTTTTATCGCAAGACTCAAGGAAAAGATCCAATTGAATCTAACCCAAGTCTAAGCTATTCAAAAGATTTCCTAACGATGATGTTTGGTGACAATGTAGATAATGATGTTGCTGAGGCTCTCGATGTTCTTCTCATGCTACACGCTGATCATGAGCAAAACTGTTCAGCATCAACTGTTAGAGTTGTAGGTTCAAGTCATGCCAATATCTTTGCATCAATCTCTGCTGGAATTGATGCACTTTGGGGACAATTACATGGT
>CAWUIU010000332.1:0-4234 GCA_963922285.1 uncultured Oligoflexia bacterium
ACTACTCATGTTTTATACCAGCAAGAAAACTCTGTGCATCCTCTAGACAATTTACATTCAAATAAGGACAGGGAAATACTGAAGCTATTCTGTCTTGTATTTGATTCTTAATTTCTTCTTTGCCGTTTCGAATACGAACAAAACCTATGCACTCCTTACTAAGTAGATCCTTGTTATTTTTAAACCACAAATTCAAATTTCTCTTACCAGTGGCTGAAAATCCCTTCTCACCGCTTACTTCCAAAATTATGCCAAAGTTTGTTTCACCTTTTAGATTATCTAAAAAATCCATAAATTTAATTTCATCTTCCTCAATTCTGTTTCCAAAAATAGACACATGAAAAATATTTTCAGATGATTCAAGAATTTTAAGCATGTTGAACCTCACTGTGGCTACTCTTAGTATTTTCTATCTTTCGAAACATTAAAATTGAAAGCAAAGCGATAGAAAAAGAAATCAAAGCTACAACCCAAGATTCATGAATAACCTTCATCTTAAGAGATAAAGCAATCAAGCCCATGCCTAAAGCATATCCAAATGAATGGGCAACGCTTGCTAAACCTAGCTTCTTTCCAAATACATTTGTTTTGTTAGAATTTTCTTTGGATTTACTTGTTAGGGATAAATATACAGGTGGGATAAATGCTGTAGAAATAGCGATCATAAATATTGATATCCAAATCAATTTCTCATTTGTCGCAATCATCATTGTATAAGTTCCACTGACGATAGCAATGGTTCCTAGAAATAACCTTGGTCTCCATCGCGAGGCAAAGATTGTTATACTTAACTGCTGAAATAGAACTGCTAGTACACTTAAAACGAAAATAATCTTAGCAAACATTAAAGTAGCTTCTTGACCAGTTATCTGAAGAGCATTTTTTAAATGATGACCTAAAAAGCTATGCAAAACCCCAGTAAAACTAGTAAAAACAAGTGCGAGTAAGATAGGCATATAAGATTCTTTAAAACTATCCTTCCAACGATTAAGAACTTGTTTTAAACTTGGTGCAAAGTGATTCGTCGTCACAGTATTGGCTTGAGAAGTAACGAGCACAGATATCGCGAGAGTAAACACCCAAATTGTTGCACAATAAATAACATATTCAAAATTTACTTGTTTGAACAAAATTAAAATCGGACCAAGAACCCGTCCTAAATTTAAACACATCGAGTTTCGTGTCAAGACCTTTAGGTGGTCACTCTTTTCACTTAAATCGAGTTGCCATGCTTGAGACACAGGAACAATTGCAGATGCGAGAAGTCCATAGACTATTCGACTGATATAAACGAAACATATTTTTATTGTAAGAGATAACTGATCATTAAATATAAACAATGATGCCAAAAGAGCAAAAGAGAAGCTCATTCCAAGCATACCAAAACTTAACACTCTTTTTCGACCCAGTTTGTCACTTCTAGCGGCCCAAAAAGGGCCCATAAATGAAAAGATAAAGGATCCTATACTAATTGCCGCAATAATGTTTGCTGTTACAACACCAGTCTTCTCTGCAATATAAGGTATTGTCGTATAAAGAACCATTTGAATACAAGCAAATGTAAAGGTATTCAAATAGGCAATATAGATTCTTTGATTCATAATAAACCTATAAGTTTACGTTTAAAGTTAATCCAAGATTAGTTCGATCAGCTCTCAAATCTTCACTGATAAACCTAATATTTGGAGCGATTGAAATATCTCGATTAAAAAAATATGTCATCGCAATTGTTTGTTGAAGCCCTCTACTTTTTACATCAGAATCATCTCGCATTCTGTAATAAGAGAAGATATCAGTAATAAATCGAAAAGCTATCCTTCTTGAAAGGTAAAACTCTGTTGAAAGATTTCCTCTCAGTCGATGTCTTTCTTGATATGGCAAGAGTGAGAAACTATAACCATTAGAGTATCCAAATTCTTTATCATACTGCATATTTTCATATGTCAAAGTTGCAGCGATATAGGAGAATTTATTAATTTTATAAGCTGCTGCATGACTATATGACAAAGCTGCTCGGAGTCCATAGTCACGATAAATTCCTTTCGTTACATACTGAACTTTAAAAAATGAAATATTTTGAAGATTTCCTATGTTATAAGTTTTAAAATAGCTCAATGTTGGATCATCGAAGTCAATACTTTGATGATTTTCGTCAAAATCTCTTTGAATTCTAGAACTTGATGCATCATGTGTCGAATGGAATGGAGTTGTTGAATAAAGTCCAAATTGTAATGATAAATTATCATTCTTTGTCATACGATACTTCATACCAATATTTCCACTCATGTTTGCAAGACTTGGTGTACCTTCTGCATTCCTTATATTTGGTCTTTCAGCACCAAAAGGATCGCTTAAAGATCCTCCTCGATAAACATAGTTAGAATAAAGACTGATATTATTTAAAGAACCAGATAAAGTTTTCAATGTGGGATTATCAACAACTTCTCCTCGATTTTTATCTTTAGAAACATCTATTTTTGATTTCTGCATGTTTGCATAAACAGCATTGGAAATTAGCAATATTAATATTAGTTTCATATTTTACTCTCCTCATGATCAAAGAAATTTAAAAAGCTTTTTTGTGGATTTGAAAATTTATATAAATCTCTGTTTAAAAGACTATTAGCAATAATTCCAGAGCGCCAAGACATTAAACTTGTTTGGGGATCAGCAACACCGTGACCATGGCGACTATAATTCATTGCAAATATTTTTAAGTCACCAAAATCACCAGATAACTTATAATCCTTACTTAAGATTGGTCGCTTCGACTGATCAAATTCTATTCGATCTTTTACACCATCCATAAACTTTGGTAATTCAGTCTTAAATCCGGTCGCTAGAATAATGACATCAAAATTCTTTTGCTCAAGTTCTCCATCTAACATATTTTCGACAATTGCCTGATATCCAAGATTATTTTTATTAATCCCCTTTAGCCACCTCATCGGAGAGATCGCATAATGAGGAAATTTCTTATGATAAAACTTATCTAAATATAACTCGTTATATAATTCTTGTAGATATTCAGGAGTATTTCCATCACTTGCCAACAATAGACTTTTTGTAAAACTATCTTTATTAGTTTGAGGTAATGAATGAAATCTAGAAACAAAGTTTGGGGTAAAAACCTCATTTGTAAATGGTCCCTCATCTAAAGGTTGTAAATTTTGGCGACCGGTAATTAACGAAACAGATTCTGCACTCCCCCATTTTCCTTTTAAAGCATTTCGAAATGTCTCGACACCAGTCTGACCTCCGCCAACGATAAGAACTTTCTTCTTATCTAATCTTAAATTTTGCATAAATTTAGACTTCGCATGAAACACGCTGGTGCCAAGATGTTTAATAGCGCAATCTGGGATATTTTGCTTAGGCCCAGCGGCAACACATAAGTTCTTAGCTAAATAATAATCATCTTCTTTTTCCACCCTAAAGTAATCTTGATGAAAAGAAACATTAGTTATATTTGAGTCAAAATCAATGATATCTTTAAGCTCCACACTTACCCAGCGACAATAGGCTTCAAACTCCAAGCGTGATAATGCTTTTCTTGCAGTATTTAAAAACTGATAGAACTGTCCATTTTTTACTAGATAATTTAAAAAACTATAAGGATTTGTAGGATCGACTGGAGTAACTAAGTCCTTCAAAAAAGATGTCTGCATCGTAGCGTCATCAAACATTAATTCAGGATGCCACATAAAATTCTTCTTATTATCGACAAATTTTATACTTAGATCTTTTAAAGGCTTTAAAAGAGCCGCAAGACTTAAATTAAATGGCCCAACACCGATTCCCAAAATATCATAAACTTTCTTTTCCATAACATTCTCTTTTAGCTCAACAAGGGATTAGCTATCTCTCTTCCTAACATCGGTTTTAATCGTACACTTGTTTCACTATACCCAGCAGCAAATCGCACACGATTAACTAAGACTTTTTCAATTTTACTTTTTAATAAATTTACTTCATCATTTTTTGGTGTTCCGTATCTATTATGATAGTTTTGAATAACTTTCATAAGGTTAAAGTAAAACTTATCTTCTGAAAGTATTTTTTCCTCATCTAATTTTTTAGATAAAAATCTAAGTAGTGTAATGAAGTGACCTGTGAATAGGTCATGAATGAGATAATGATCTGGCAACAACTCTAATGCTTTTGATATTTTATTTCTTCTATGAGGTGAAGAATAATTCAGTCTTAAGTCCCCATGAAAATCTTTTATTATTAA
>CAWUIU010000333.1:0-4220 GCA_963922285.1 uncultured Oligoflexia bacterium
TTTCTAGTGCTTCAGAAATATTCTCACAACGAATGATTGATATCACAGGACCAAAGAGTTCTGTCATAGCTGCTTGAGTTCCTGGTTTTACATTATCTAGAATCGTTGGACCTAACCAGTAACCTTCATTGAGACCTTCTGGCTTTGTATCATTTCTTCCATCACGAAGAAGAGTTGCACCTTCTGTAACAGCATCCTCAATCGCTTTATTCAAAAATTCAACTTGTTCTTTTGTAATGATGGCACCCATCTTAGTACCAATTGTTGTCTCATCTGCTCGTTGTTTAATAGCGGCAATTTGTTTTTCTACATTTCCAACTGCTAGTAAGACAGAGGCGGCCATACAACGTTGACCTGCACATCCAGTAAATGAATCAGCAATACCAACTCCTGCCATTTTTGCTTCGGCGTCAGGGAGAAGAATAATGTGATTCTTTGCTCCACCAAGACAAAGTGCTCGTTTTCCAGCAGCTGATGCTCTTGTGTAAACAAGCTTTGCAATTTTACTTGATCCGACAAATCCAACTGCTTTTATATCTTCATGGTCAATTATTGCATTAACTGTATCAGCTCCTCCGTTTAGAATTGTAAGAACTCCCTTTGGTAGTCCTGCTTCTTCTAAAGCTTTTCCAATCATTGTTGCCGTTAGAGGAGTTTTTTCAGAAGGCTTCCAAATATACGCATTACCGAGTGTAATTGCGATAGGAATCGTCCACATTGGAACCATCGCTGGAAAGTTGAAAGGTGTAATTGAGGCGACAACACCTAGAGGCTCCCTTCTGTATTCACAATGAACACCTCGAGAAACTTCCATCTTCCCACCATTGTCCAGGTTTTGGATTGAAAGTGCGAACTCAAGAACTTCTATACCTTTCATAACACCAGCTCTTGATTCTCCAAGTGTCTTTCCACTTTCAAGGCTGATCATATTAGAAATTTTTTCGATATCTCTTAAAAGAATCTCACGGAATTTAAACATTACTCCCGTTCTTTCTTTTAATGGTGTATTTCTCCAACCTTCACTTGCAAGGTTTGCTTGATAAATAGCCTTAGAAGTTTCTTCAGCTGTCGCTAATTTTGATTTTCCAACAACACCACCATTATAAGGAGAGTGAATATCGAAAGATTCTCCACTTCCATCAACCCATTCTCCACCAATGAGGTGTGGGCAGTTTATTACTTCCTTAGGGATTTCTACATTATTCATTTATCACTCCATAATTATGAGATCTTTATACGTAAGTATTTAAAACCAAATGAAGATTATAGGGGAGATAAGTGAGGAATTAAAATATGCAGTGCATGTATTAGAGTGGGCTAATAGCTCATATTAACCCTTTACGTTGATAACTTTTTGTAAAAGTTCATCAGCTGTACTGATTGTTTTTGATGCAGCGTTGAATGCTTGCTGGGTGGCCAATAAATCCATAAATTCTTCAGTAATACTTACATTTGCCATTTCAATAGCTCCTGATTCAATATCGCCAAGGCCTTCTTCTCCTGGAGCTCCTACTTGAGCTTGTCCCGATCTTGTGGACATAGTAAAGAGGTTTGAGCCAAGTCTTTTAAGTCCATCCTTATTCGTGAAGTTTGCGAGTGCAATTTGCGCTTGATCCTTGACTGTTCCATCAGAGAAATAAGTTTGCAGCACACCATTTTCACCAAAACCTATGGATTTAACGGTTGCTGGTGGGTTCCCATTAACTCTTTGATAAGAGACCGCACTATCTGTTCCGTATTGAGCAGACTTTCTATTTTCGTCTTCAGAATCTTGACCAAAGTTTAGTGCTATTTCTTGGGCACCACTTTCTTTAAACGTTATCGTAGAGGCACCAGGAGTTACTCCGGCAAGTTTTCCAGTGTTATCAAAGTTAATCGTTCCATTTGCACCAGGAGTAAAAATACCTTCACCATTATCTCCTGGAGCATCTGGTCCATCGACCATGGCATTATAGCTCCACTGGTTGTCGGCTATTTTTGTAAAGAAAACGGTAATATATTTTTCTTGGCCTGAATTATTGACAACCTTTACCATTCTTTGAAAGTTAGAGGTTGCATACGGATCTTCTGGGTTAAATTCTTTAATCTCTTCTCGGGCATCAAGATTCATTGTCATATCTATTTGACTTGAAGGTGAGCCAGCTCTCTCTGTAAGATCAATTTTAATTGGCTGTTTACTCTTTGTGATCTGACCATTTTGACCGACTGAAAAGCCAAGAACTTTATGGCCGTCACCATTAATGAGTTCTCCATTCTTGTTGAACTGAAATGAACCGTCTCTGGTATATGCCTTACCATAACTCGTTTCCAGTTCAAAAAATCCTTCTCCTCTGATGGCCATATCAGTTGAAGTTTCAGAACGTGCAATTTCTCCTTGAGTCATGACTTGACCTTGGCGGCCTTCCTTGACTCCGGCCATTGAAGCTACAGGATTGGAATTTTCATTCATGGACTGCATGAGGGCTTCTTCAAAATCGATTCGATTAGCCTTGAAACCTGCGGTTCCTGAGTTTGCAATATTGTCTGAGATTGAACTGATTTTCTTGCTTTGGGCCGATAGACCACTAAGTCCTACTTGAAATGAATTAAATAGTCCCACCGTTCCTCCTGAACATATTGGATACTAGCTATTGAAATGTTATCATATTTTGAGTAAAGAGTGTTATGCTTTGCACAGTGGGCAGTAGTGTCTATTAAAAAGGCATCTGGACACCAATTTCAAAGTCGACTTTTACATCAACCGCAAAGTCTTTCTTTGGCGACTTTTTAACGCTAAGGGATGGTATTATTGTAATTTCTTGCGTATCAGAAATATAATCAACAAGATTGATATGGCTCATATCTAATTCAATACACTTTCTCTTACAGTGTTTGTTATTGATATTCTTATCATTTAGATCAATAAGCATGACTCTTTTTTCAGGAAAAGCAGTATTAACTAATTCAACCTTAAGCTCTTTGATGAAGTTGAGTTTTGCTTCAGAATTAAGATCTTTCTTAGCAATTTTGATCTTTATCGAATGTATAATTGCTTTTGTAATGATTTCAAGGTCATATTCTGCTAAATCAATTGTAATTGGCTCGATATCGATATTAAAATCACCGTCAACGGCTACAAAGAAGCCTGCAACGTGATTTGCAACATCACTGACGATTGGTTGCTTTGCATCGATAGCGTTATTCATTTCAAATTCTTCAAGAGAGTAGCTTCCTTTTGCTGAAATCATGTTAGTCGGCTCGGCATCAGATTCAAGCCCAGAAGTACCGATTGACTCTTTAGAAGTTTCATTTGAAGTGCCTGGCTGATCAAGTGTAGGATGCGCAGGAATAACCTTCTCCTCCTGGCATGAGATGAAAGATAATAGTGCTAAAAAAATGATAATCTTTTTCATAATTCTGTCCTCAATCTGTTCATCCTGAAACTTTGTAGAAAATACACTAAAAACTTACATTACAAAACTCGATTTGGGGAGGGGGCTTGTAAACATTTTATGCTTATTTTTGTCAAATACTACCCATGTAATTCTTTCAAAGATTAAGAAAGAAATGATGCGCAGTGCTATTATGGTCTCATGCAAAAATATTTGGCCTTGATAGCTTCGACTTTAACTATTCATACTGCTTTTTGTCGCTACGACGACACTCTGCCCAAAGGAGTAAAAACTGTCGTTGTAAGACAAGTAAAGGCCGATAATGTCACTAATATGTTGAATCTATCTGGTCAATCAGAAGCATATGGTATGGCATTTTCCCTTGATATAAAGTCCCTAGCTTCAGTTGAAATGCTAGCTTCTCCTTTGCAGTACTTAAAAGAGAATAATCCAGAAGTCTATAACAATTTAGAATTAGGCACTTTTGATTTTACTGTCGAAGCACAGGCAGATGTAACGGGCTTCGGTCTCGGCTATGGTATCACTGACAGATTAACCTTTTACAGTATCATCCCTTATTATCAGGCGACAGTGAATGTTGGGCAACAACAGATCCGTGGTAATAATTATGAAGAGATAGACCGTTTGCAAGCTGAGTCATCAACCGATGCAGGTCTTCGTATCGACTATTCTTCCATCAGTTTGGATGTTAATGATCAATTCATTCATTCTGCAATTCAAGATTATTACGGCTATCTAGGTCTTGGGGTTTGGTCTGGATGTGGTATTGGAGACGTTGAACTTGTCATAAAGTATCTGTTTGCTGAATGGAGTCAAGGCGGATCTTTA
>CAWUIU010000334.1:0-4188 GCA_963922285.1 uncultured Oligoflexia bacterium
TTTCCACTATAGTCACTTGAATAAATTTTAGCGAGACAATACTCTAAACCATCATCCCTCTAAGTCAATTTTATCCCATGACAGGAATCACTATCAAGGGAGTGTAAGAATTATTCAATAAATAAGTAACTGAAATCATTATTAAACTTTGTCATTCTGTAACTAAGTCGCCGAAAGTGCGTAATAAAAAAAGTATTCCACTCGGCTATAAAAATCAGATGCTTAAACTTCTTCTCTCAACTGCCGATAAAAATTAAGACTACATATAAAAGTAGTTTGTATCCACCAAGAGGACGGACATGAAAACCAGAGTTTCTATATTTGTACTACTTATCACTTCACTGACACTTACGGGTTGTTTTGAAACGAAGAGGAAGACAAACCAATCAAATAGCTCATCGACGACTAATAACTTAGGTAATGATACTTACCAATACACTCCTGGAACAGGTACAACGACACCATCAGATAACGGTGGCTATGGAGATGGAACGGAAGAAGGTGAAGCAGATGCAGGACAAACACAAAACTATTTCTCACTTAACAATATAATCGTACACTCAAAAGATCATAGTAGTAATGATGGAAAAAACTATCTTTGGTCAAGCTCAACCAATATCGACTCAGGGTCTCAAAATATTTTTGTAACTGATGCAAGATTCAACGTTAGAGTTAGAGCGCAAGCAGCTCCACCAAAAGGAAATGATTCAAATGGAACATATTGTACGTATCAGGAATATGAAGGTTGGTATCGCTACACAAAATTAGAAGTTGATATCTGCCTCAGAAGTCAGGCCGGTACATGTGTTTATACTCACACATTTTCAGACGTCCCTGTCGGAGAAGTTTCAAAAGTAAAAGAATTTACGGTTCCAGTATCAAGTCAAGCTCTTGTTTTAGAGGTTCTTGATGTACGTTGGGACACTGGATGTCTATATGATCGTGGTGCGAGTGAAAGATATTGTCCTTATGCTAGAGTATGGCAGAACGATTGTGTGAAGTTTGATATTCAGTTCTCTACTGACTACACAAAAGATTTCCCATCAAGTGCACCAAGATACTAAGAGTCCTGATGTAAGAATTCTATCATGTTAATATCGCAAACTTCACGGTAACCAATTTTTTTATAAATTGAATTTGATGTTGGATTACTGAGATCAGTAAAAAGAAAACAGTACTCATTACCATTATTTAAAAGATACTCTGTTATAGACGCAGTTACTGCAGAACCATAACCCTGCCCTCTTAATTCTTTTGGCGTGAAAACATAGCCAACACGAATGCCTTTTGGAGTCTTTCCATCAAAAGCGGCCATGGATTTCAAAGTTCCATTCTCTGTCCAAACACCAACACTGTTACTTGTAATTTTTTGAGAAAACCTCTTCGAAATACTCTCTATTTCATGTTGAGGCATCTTCGCATCAATAGCAAATTGTCTTGCCCATACTTTTAGAAGTTCGAGATCATCATCTTGAGCTAGTCTAAATTCCCCCTTAGGATATTTTGGAGGTGTTAACTCTGTCAGTTCATAGATTCTCTCATTCATAAATACTTTGGAATCAACTCCTACTTTCTCTTTTAGTAATTTTCGAAAATGATTCACTTCATCGACAAGCCCAGTTAATCCAGGTACATGAACTTTTTCTTGATGAATAAAGTTGACGACTGCTTCCACCTCTTCGTTAGTTAGTTTACTAATAATTAAATTGTAAGGCGGTGTCATGAGAGCGATTCCGCCTAACTTATCATTATTAGAAATAGTGAGCATAAAAGGATCTTCACTACCATAGTGATTAGGATTAGATTGCAAACGATCTAATAAACCTAGAAACAGATTGTTTTCTGCTTCATTAGCAGATAAAAATTCTTTTACTACAGAAAAGAAACTTTTTGGATCTTTATAACGTTCAACTTTTAGATTACTTCGATTCTCCACTTGAACTCTCCCTCTTCGCTTCAAATGCTGTCCATAGGCTATCATCTTTGTACACATCTTCAAGTCCAAGATTTTTGCACCTAGAAAGAATCATGTTCGCAGAAACAAGAGGAGAACTTCCCACCATATCGCGAAGATTTCCCTTCTCTCTTACTTTCGTACGCTTTGCAACTTCATCCATATGCGCTTGTCTTTGCCCAGCATGAGTCGCAGGAGGAGCTGCAGGTAATATTGCGTAATCGTGTAATTGATATAATGCTTCTTCAACAAAAGGCTGATTAAAGCGTGAAGTAATTGCTTGATAGGGACTAAAATTCGACTTAACCTTATCTAATGTATAGCCATTATTTTCAAAAAGCCTCATCATCTCCTTATTCTCTCTCGAGTCTTGATTAAAACATCTCTTTGTCTCACTGTTTCTTTGAAAGAAGTTTTCGATATCCCGACACAGCTTTGAATCAAATCCAGTTAAAGAACGATTTGCACCATTTTCTGAAACAGTTCGAGTCGATATCATTGGAAAACACTTTCCTTGAGAGTTACTCGCCATAAAAACAGTGTCTGTCACATGCATATTGCGACTTTTTGGCATGAACTTCATTTCGACTTCCTTAATACTTTCATCACCGTTTAACTGCACAATGGATTGATAAGTATTGGCGAAATCCGACCACATATAAATTCTCGCACCGTTTACATTTTGCACACTAATAGAAGGATTCTTCGAATCAATTAGTTTTCCAGTTGAAGAATTTATTTCAAACGGAAAAGGTGTGCTGCCAAGAGAAGCATTTTCATTAAATTCTTTAAAGAAACTAGCACAATAGGAAAAATCCTTAGCCTGTGCTTGAAGAAAAATAGATAGGAATAAAAGAGTCGTGATTATTTTTTTCATAATCAACTCTACCATAAATAAGATTTACGTTTTAGTGTGGTCTTTTCTACTCAAACATTACTTGAGTAAGATTTACTCCTTTAGCAGCAGAGACTTCAACCATCAAGCCAGGACAAGTGACATTAACTTCTGAGACAATATTTCCAAGAATATCAAAGGCAACAAGATCAATTCCATCTTCAAGAAGTTCTTTGCAAATATCAATACATTCAGCTTCAACTTTCTTTGGAAGTGGATGAGTATCATAGGTCGCTCCTTGAGCAATATTTGCAAGAAAGTTTCCTTTTGGTGGAACTTTTAAAATCGTACCAATTTCTTTTGCCTTATAAAAAATTGTTCGAATTTCGCCATCTTGAACCTCTTGAACAAATGGTTGAATAACAATAGGTCCTTGAAATTCTTTTAATGAAGATTCAATCTCTTTTTCGAGATTGTCATCTGATGTCACCTTCTTAACACCGATTCCTTGGTAGAGATCGACTGGCTTAAAAATATATTCAGTAATTCCCTTTTCTTTTAGTCTCTCAAGATATTCAAGAGCTCGACTCATTGAAGCACCGACAAAAGTAGAAAGCGTTCCCTTTCTCTTATAAGCAGTAATCTTCTCATTATTCTTCATGATCCCAAGTGGATTATTTCTAACATCAACACCTTTTCCCATTAAAAAGTCGAGCATCCAAAGATACCTTTGGTACCTGGAGTCATATGGTGGATCAATTCTCATATGAAGAACGACATTTTGATCGAGATTGACGCTTCTCTTCTCCCCTAATTTAAAGTTTGAAATATAAAAGTTTTCTTCTATTTGACCATCAAACTCATAGACATCAAAGGCAAGACCTTTGTCGGTACCTATAAAGAAATCTTTTTCAAAAAGAAAGTAAGCCTCAATTCCCTTCTTCTTAGCTGTTAAGGCCATAAGAAAAGTTGAATCTTTCTTCGGAACTAATTTTTCCACTGGATCGATAAAGAAAATATGCTTCATGGTTATTTACCTCTTATAACGTAATCGGGTACAATTCTACTCTATGGATAAAGTAAAAGTCATCGAATTACTGATTGAATTACAAAGTGTGGAACTTGCCAACTTGTCAGAGATTGCTGAAAAAGCACGCAGTGCTGCAACTAGCGGCGAGCTTAAGCAAGAAGGAAAGTATGACACAAGAGCAATTGAAGAAGGTTATTTAGCTGGCGCTCAAGCAAAGAGAGTTGCCGAATTAAGGAGTGACGTCGATTGGTTAAGCAAATTACTCAATTCCACTCAAACGAGTGAAAAAGTTATATCAGGTAGCTTAGTTACTATCGAGAACGATAAGAAACGATTTAATTATCTTCTCACTCCTGGCTCAGGTGGTCA
>CAWUIU010000335.1:0-4176 GCA_963922285.1 uncultured Oligoflexia bacterium
TTACCGTTGGAGAGCTACATTACGTCTTCTTTTTGAAAGATGATATTTTAAATTTTTCAAAAGAAAAGTTTGAAGAGTCATTTAGCGAAGATTTCCCTGAAAACTTCCAAGAAGAAATTCTTAAAAAAGTTATTGCCTTTGAAAGATACGCAGTTGCGAAATTACAGAGAATTTTTAAATATAGAGTTTTTTCAAATCAAGTTGATGACCTTGAAGAAGAAAGAGATGAAGAATTAGCCAAGATTCAGAAAAAGCGAGATCAGGTTGATCAACAAAAAGCAAAGCTTGATAAGCTAGTTGAAGAGAAAATGGCTGTTATCAATAGTAACTACAATAAACTTGCAGCTTTATCTCAAAAAGTTGAAGATGAGTTTAAAGAAAATTACGAAAATGTTATGTCACAAAAAACTACTGTAGACGTTGATGAAAGTGATCTTTTTTCAAAGTATTTTCATAGCTCAATTGACAGAGAAAATAGTCTAAAGTCTGAAGAAGATAAAACTAACTTTAAAACCATGACATCACATAAGGCTGTTGTAAAAGGTCTCAATTTCAGTGTTGGTGATGATGACGAAGGTGAAGAATAACTTCTAGTCTTTGTGATACGGATGTCCTGAAAAAATTGTTTCCGCGCGATAGAGTTGTTCAATAAAAATCAGTCTCGCCATTTGATGGGGTAAAGTCATTGGAGATAGGGAAATATGGTCAGGATATTTGTCTTTGAAGTCTTTGTTGAATCCAGCTGCACCGCCAATGACAAAGATAATATCTTT
This sequence comes from uncultured Oligoflexia bacterium, assembly GCA_963922285.1. Classification (GTDB taxonomy): domain Bacteria; phylum Bdellovibrionota; class Bacteriovoracia; order Bacteriovoracales; family Bacteriovoracaceae; genus Halobacteriovorax_A. The sequence continues at coordinate 774 of CAWUIU010000335.1, forward strand.
TGCTTTTTCTATTTCATCAAATATTAGTTTTGAAAACTTTGTACTTTTATATGTAGGGCCATGTTCAGAAAGAACAAATACTTTTGTGGGTCCTTTTGATAGTGTCTTTATCTTGTTATCTAGTTCCCGCATCTCATGAGAAACATTTTCCTGGTAAGATTTACACTCATGAATCTTAAACTGAAGCTTATTAAATCTTTTTATGTAGTCTGACTCTAAATGGATATAATTCTTGTCTTTTAACTTACCTATAAGAACAAGATGAGCCTTGGCCATTTTTTAGAAGAAACCTTTTTCGTCGTCAGAATCGTTTAATTCACTATCGTTTGAATAGTAGTATTCATTTGGAATTTCAACTTGTGGCGCACTCCAAAGACCATCAATATCATATACATCACGTGAAGATTCTTGAAAGATATGTACAATAAAGTCACCAAGATCAATTAAGATCCAATCTGAGTTATCTTTATTGTCACCCTCTTTTGAAACAACGTTAATACCTTTTCTTTTCATTTGAGCACATACTTGATCAGCCATTGAAGATGCTTGACTGGTGTTTGTCGCGGAAGCGACAACGTAGAAGTCAGCTAAAGAGGAAACATTCTTCGTGTCGATGACTTTGAGGTTAATACCTTTAAAATTTCCAAGAATCCAAGTTGCGGCCATCGCAAGATTTAATGGATACTCATAAGTTTCTTTAGCCGCTATTTCATCAACATTTTTAGTAATAAATTCATTACTCATAAAATTTCCTATTCTTTATCTTCTACTTCAAGAGTTTTTAACATTAGTGATTTTAATATATCAATATTCTTTCCAGAAACTGATGAGACAGGGAGACATTTCTTATCTAGCTGTTCTTCAAAAGCTTTTCTGATTTTCTCTATTTCTTCGTCTGTCATAGCATCAATCTTAGTTAAACAGACAATTTCTTTCTTATTTAAAAGGTCTTCTGAGTATTTAGCAAGTTCATCACGAATTGTAACGTACTGTTCAAAAGCTTCAAACTCGTCAAGACACCAAGAAACGTCAACAAGATGAACCAATGACTTCGTTCTTTGAATATGTTTTAGGAATTTGTGCCCAAGGCCTTTTCCCTCGGCTGCATTTTCAATAAGTCCTGGAATATCAGCGACTACAAATGAATCATCTCCTAGGGAAACAACTCCAAGGTTTGGTTCAAGAGTGGTGAAAGGGTAGTCTGCGATCTTTGGTTTAGCTGCAGAAATAGATGAAATTAATGTCGACTTTCCAGCATTAGGTAGTCCAACAAGGGCAATATCAGCTAGAAGTCTAAGTTCAAGTTCAACTTCTATTTCCGCACCATACTTTCCTTCTGTAGCCTTCCTAGGGGCCTGGTTTGTCGAAGACTTGAAATTGATATTACCGAGGCCTCCGCTTCCACCTTTTGCCACAAGGATTTTCTCTTCGTTTTCACTGAGGTCTGCAAGAACTTCACCAGTCTCTTTGTTTTTTACAATTGTACCCACAGGAACTTTGATTACTAGATCTTCGCCAAATGCTCCGAACATTTGTCTTCCAGCACCATCACCACCGTGTCCAGCTTTATAGACTTTCTTACCTCTGAAGTTAACCAGCGTATTCACTCCTTCATCGGCTTGAAAGAAGATGTCTCCACCATCGCCACCGTCTCCGCCATCAGGTCCACCAAATGGAATAAACTTTTCTCTACGAAAGCCTGCTGATCCATTTCCGCCCTTGCCAGCGATTAACGTAATTGTAACTTCATCAATAAATTTCATAATCTTTTGAATCTCTTCACCGTTATTACGGCGTCATTTCCTCAATTTTAACTTCGCAGTACAGTCGTACGGCTTCAGTCAAAATATCATCATTCCTTGTTCTAACGATAAATATATTCAAAATCTATATTTTGAGAATCATCGTTAGTATTTTTTCATCTCTCCTCGTACTATTGGCAAATCTTAAAAGATTATACGAGGAATTTATCATTAAATTTTTGTACTTATACAAAAAAAGGGGAGCTGTTGTCAGCTCCCCTTTAATATTTACAAGAATTAATTCTTAAATTAATCAGCAATTACAGATACAACTTGAGTTTTCTTGTTGTAGTAACCAAATTTTACTTTTCCAGCTGCTGTTGCAAAAAGAGTAAAGTCTTTACCAGTCTTTACGTTCTTTCCAGCGTGGAATTTAGATCCACATTGTCTAACTAGGATGTTTCCTGGAACTACAGCTTCTCCACCGTACTTCTTAACACCATACATATTTGGGTTTGAATCTCTACCGTTATTTGTTGAACCACCGGCTTTTTTATGTGCCATGACTATCTCCTAAATTAAATTAAAAAAATTAAGCTTTGATTTCTTTGATCTTTAAAGTTGTAAAACTTTGTCTGTGACCATTTCCTCTTTTGTACTTACCTGGCTTTCTCTTAAACACGATAACTTTTCTAGATCTGTCGTGTCTAACAACTTCAGCAACAACTTTTGCACCTTCAACAGTTGGCTTACCAACTAGAGTTTTTTCACCACCAACAAGTAGAACTTTATCAAATTCAACAGTTGACCCAGCTTCATTAGTAAGCTTTTGCACGTCAAGTGTCATACCTGCTTCTACTCTGTACTGATGACCTGCAATTTCAACTACACCGTACATACATTCTCCTTAGATTGAGCAAGATTAGGGGTTCCATATAGGAAGCTTCTTTCCCTAAGCTTGAATTTTTTGCATTTGAACATGAGTTTTTATTAAAATTAAGGCCTTGTGTCAACTAGTTTTGGTCTTTTAATAGCAATAGAGGAGGGAAAAGATTGAGGTCGCGATGCGTTATTGTTGGCGGTAAATAAAATTACTGTGAATCCTTGAATTTATTAAAGATAAGATTTTAAAAGACGATAATCATACTGAGTAGAAGAGGCTTAAATAAAGGCAAGGGTATGGGTCATGAAAGTTTTAAACGAAGAGAATTTAACGTTTTTTCAATTTAATAAAAAAAGTGATTTTCCAATTTACATCAAACTCGATACATCAGAATTTGATCCTGATATTTTGAGCTTTGTAAAATCCCTAAATTTTGAAGAACTTGGTGACGCTGAAACCAAGCAGGCGCGCGAGACAATAAAGACTCATCCAAGAGCAAGAGTTATGCGAATTGAAGAGGCATCTCTTCTTGTTAGTCGTCAAATTGCGGCGGCGAGAGAAAGTGATCGCTTTGGACTTGAGAGTATTATTCAAAAAAATGGTTACAACGTTTATCGATATAAGAATATTGGAATGCTAGTCTTTTCTTCTGCATCTAAAGAGTGGCAACTAGGCTGTTTTCCTGATTTTGGCTCTGTTGATTATGAAACTCATTCGAGAATTGTGATGAATCGTTTTCTGAGTTGGGCATTGGCACCACTTGGTTATATTGGTTTTT
>CAWUIU010000336.1:0-4171 GCA_963922285.1 uncultured Oligoflexia bacterium
TAAAATAGTAAAAGAGTATATTCTAAATGAGTTCGGATTACATTATTCTGTCTTTATCACAATTACACTCTTAGCAGCAGGTCTTTCTACTCTTGATGGAATTCTCGTAGCTATATCAACGATGATTGTGAAAGATATCTACTTGCCTTTTAAAAAGTCTCAAGAGTCAGCACTAAAACTTTCTCGTTACATGTTAGTTTGCATTGGTATTGTCTCTTATATTGTCGCCCTATTTCCGCCCAAATTCATCGGCCTCTTTGCTCAAAAAGGAGTCTATGGATTAGCAGCAGCGTCATTTACCCCTATTTTCTTTGGAACAATAATAAAAAAAGATTTTTCAGAAAAATTAATTCTCACTGTAGCTATTATAGGTCTTTTTACTCATCTTTATTTAAATATTTTTGGGCAAGTCACAAACCCTGCAGTATCTGCCACTTACGGTATATTTTTATCAATAGTAGTCTTCGGTCTCGTTCTCTTCATTAATACCTTGATAAAAAGAATAGAAAATGATTCTAGAAAAAGAGCATAAATATGAAAGCAAATTTGTTTTTTAACTTCTTTTTATCTATATTGTTATTCCCTGTGAATTTACATAGTTTGAAAGTCGCTCATAAATAAGTATAGAAAATACATGAGTTCAATCAAGAACATTACCCGCTTCTTTATAAAAAGTTAATGGCATACTTTTTCAATCGTATCTGATGTAAGGTCAAATAAAAGTCATAATATATAGTATTTAGATTATATGCAATCTCCAATAATTTTGAATGCGATAGCTTTAACACCGACTGTATATATTCTGACTTTCTCGGTAAGTAGTACTGACTCACAAGCAAGAGTTAAATCTAAACGTATCCCTATTTTTATTATAGTTCTTTCATCACTACTACGATATCAATTTAACTCTACTTTAAAAGGGTTTCTTATTTATACCTGCAAGATCACCTGTAAGAGAAACGTTACTGATTTCAAAAATTTTGACCAAATAAAAACACTTATTCTTTACCCATAGAGCTTTACACTTCTCACTAGTATTTACTAATTTGCTATTATCAACTAGACATTCTTTTAAACAAATCTCACAATAATAACGATATCTGACTCTAAAGCGAGAAATTTCATTCTATCAATAATATATTTTATAACATTGGAATTTTTTGTGAAACTATTGTCAATAGTATAAGTGATTATTTATAAAGTTCCTAAACATACTCATCATCATTAGAAATTATGAGTTTACCTTGATCGATCATTTGGCGAAAGACCTTTAAAACTTTCTGCTCCGATGCCTCGGCGTCTCTTTTTGGTACTTTTTTTAAATCCATTGTCTCTTTTATTTCAACGGCCATTCGACTCGGCAAACGTACGAGGAAAGATTTTACAAAATCTTCACTTTGAAGTTTCATCGAGAGTGCCAGATCAATCAGATCAACGTTTTGCAAGAACTCCACAAGCATTTTATCAGTAATATTTTCGAGATCACGAATGCCAAATAGTTTTGACTCTATCGCCGCGGCCATGGCTGAGTCTTTTTTGGCCATATCAGAAATAATTCGCTTTCTTTCTGCCGATGTCATTAACTGAAGAGCTTTAATAATGGCCTCAAATCCACCTTGAAACTTAGCCATTACAGTGTGGGTCTTCTTTAGAAAGGTGATTTACAACATAGTCTTTTACATTCTTTTCTAAACTATTAAATTTAAAGTCAGGTAATAGCTTGCTAAACTTTTCCATGTTAGCCTCAGTAAAATACTGATACTGATTTCTAAGACTTTCCGGCATATCAAAGAACTCAATATTAGGCTCTTTTCCCATGGCCTTGAAAGTGAAGCTTACAAGATCATAGAAGCTATTGGCCTTCCCAGTTCCCATATTATAGATTCCAGACTTTTCTGCAGTTGATTTGTTCATCATAGCTATCATGGCACGAACAATATCTTTAACATAAACAAAATCACGAAGCTGCTTCCCATCTTCATAACCTTCTCGATGGGACTTAAATAATTTAACCACACCATTTTCGTTAATTTGATGAAAAGCTTTAAAAACAAGAGAGCTCATATCTTCTTTATGATATTCATTCGGTCCAAAAACATTAAAATACTTTAAACCAAACCAATGGACTGGAGTGACTTTTTGCTTAAGAACCCACTCATCAAAGAGCTGCTTTGAATATCCATAAGGATTAAGTGGCCTAAGATTCTTAACTCCATCATGATTATCATTATAACCCTGTTCACCTTCTCCATATGTCGCCGCGGAAGATGCATAAATAAACGGAACTCCAAGCTCTATAGCAAGATTAAAAAGATTCTTTGAATATAGAACATTATTCTTCATGAGATAGTCCATGTCCATTTCAGTGGTACTTGAACAAGCTCCAATATGAAAAATAAAGTTTACTCGATCAAGTAGATCTCCGTATTCAGGTAAGAAAAGTTCATCAGCATGAATATATTCTGCGTACTTTAAATTTCTAACATTTTTCCACTTTGGAGAGCTTGAAAGTCGATCAACAATGATGATGTCTTCTTTTCCCAGTTTATTTAATTCAGAAACCAAAACTGAACCAATAAATCCAGCTCCACCAGTTACTAAAATCATATATTTTCTCCTGTGGTTTTATTTTTTATTCGATAAACAATTTCAATAAAAAAAATCAGTAATATTATAAGTTTTACGGTATCCATTTTAACATAGATTCCATGATAGAAGTCTAATGACATCTGAATGACCTCAAGTTTAACTTCATCAATAGCGTTAATCTTAGCTTCGTTATATTGAACAATTTTCGGTGTTAATAATATTGTATAGGTAATGGGAAATAGTGTACAGATAGCAGTAACTCTTACACTTATCATCTTCTTAAACTCAGAAAAGTAAAAGAAAACCAACAGACTAACTGAAAAAAATAGTTCAACAAAGTTAAATCTTTTAAATATCAGAACTCCAAGTCTGGCAGCCTCATCTCGACTGGAAACATTTTGGAAGACAGCCGGCACCGCTAGGATATCGATAAAGAAAGTAGCAATGAACCAAGCGAAGAGAATCGAAGGAATGAGAATGAGTGATAACTTCTTCACCTCACCTCCTTAAGAATGTTGTCTTTCAATATAGGGATGAACAATCATGGCAACGGCTAGAATTCCAACTTCAAATAGAACAGTAAGCGGTAACCAAAGGCCAAGCATCGTGATAACATCTGGAGGAGTTAGCATAGCTGAAACAACAGCGAAGCCAACATAGATATATCTTCTTATATTTCGAAGAGATTGTTTCGTAACGAGTCCCATAAAACCGAGAATAAGAAGAACATTAGGTAGTTGAAAAATTACCCCTAAAAAGACGAGAACTTTACTTGAGAGAACGAGATACTCTTTTAGGCCAATTGTCGCCTCGACTCCACCGACTCCAAATTGAAGAAGAGTCTCAAAAGTCAGAGGAAAAACAATAAAGTAACCAAAAGAAACACCTAGTGAAAATAAAATAAAACCAACGAGAATAAAAGGCCTTACCGCTTTTTGTTCATAGTCATAAAGGCCTGGCTTGATAAACTTCCACACCTGAAAGAACCAAAGCGGACTAGAGAGAATGACACTTGAGTAAAAGGCCACTTGAAATTGAGAGAGAACCTTATCAAGAAGACCTAGAAAAATAACCTTTCCTTCATCTCCTAATGTTGAACGGAGTGGTCGGAGAAGTATCTCTTGAATGATCTCCCCTTGAGAATAACAGACAACAAATGAGACCGCTAAAATAATGGCGACCCTGACAACCATGGTTCTTAGCTCTTCCAAATGTTCGACAATGCTCATTTCTTTCAATTTTTATCCCAAAATTAGATAGTTAACTCAATAAATGAATGACTCACCCGATAAGAAAATATACAATAGGATAGTCGCTTTGAATACTTTTATGAAGACAATCACATTTATTTTGCTTTTACCTACTATTTACGCACAGGATATAGAGAATAGTATCCTTCGCTGCCTTGCAAAAGAAGAAAATTATTACGCAAAGATTAACTATACCGGACCAAATTATAAATTGAACCAGGACATAATTGCAGAAGTTACGGCGCTTGGAAACTTAAAGATGACCACTTCTGCTTATCAAGCAATATGCCGAGGAGATGCTTACCCATCACTTAAACTTCTTGAAATGCTTC
>CAWUIU010000337.1:0-4146 GCA_963922285.1 uncultured Oligoflexia bacterium
TTTGAGAAGTATAATATTGACCCACAAATGATATCAGACCTTGTGAAGGGGACACACAGTTCTATAATGGCCAATCAAATTCTTCATTCAGAAATAGATTGTGATCGAATGGACTACCTTTTAAGAGATGCACACTATACTGGTTTAAAGTATGGAGCGTACGATAGAGACTATCTTCTTCATCATTTCAAACCACAAAGAGTTGGAAATCACGATATTCTGACGATAAAACATAATGCTCTTCACTGTGTTGAAGACTTTTTGAATTCTCGTTTTGCTTGGTATTCACAAGTTATTAGATCACCAAGAGGTGCAAGATACGATATTATTGCAGAGAAAATTTGTGCTTACTTCTTAAAGCGTGGATATATCTATCGCTATAGTGATCTCCTTGAAATTATTTCTAAAGAGCCTATGAAGTTTTACTGGTTCAATGATTCGTATTTTATGGGAACTGTTCAGCAAAAATACATTGATGGAAGCCTTGATAGTCGTCCAGATATAAAAGATATGGCCAAGACTCTTTTGCTTAAAACTGGTTCTCATTCAATTAAGTCTAGCGAGTTTCGACAGATTTTACTTGATCAAGATGACGATAAAACCAATGATAAGGTTTATAAAAAAGCTGAATCTAAATTTAGTGACATTAAAAGATGTGTTCTGAGTAAAGGAAAACCTGAAGACTGGGTTCTTCCCGATCTTCCAAGCAAGAAAATTATCTTTGTTAAATCTCCCAAGAAGCTAGCGAAAGATGGTGATCAAACAAATCTCTTACTTGAAAGAGATCCTGTTAAAATTAGCTATGATAATGGCGATGTAAAACTACTGGCCGATGTTGAAAATTCAACTATTTCAAAACTTGGTAAATCGATGAGCTATACGCCAAATGTCTTTTGTTCAAATGGTGCTTATGACCTACTTATCAAAGAAGGGGTAATTACAGATTAATCTTTTTACTTATTTTTTGAAGTGTCTTCAGCTTTAGGGTGATAATCGTTATGAATTAACAGAATTTCTCTTTGCCTTTTGGCGATTATAAATAGGTAGATAGATTCCTTCAAGATTGGACCCATCATAAGAGATCTCTTGTAAGCTTCCTGACTGGAGCTTTAGATCACTTGTCACGTAGAGTACTTCACTGTAACAATCAAACAGTTCATAGTCTCTAATAAATGCTTTTTCTTCAACTGGATTTTCAAGATTAAGAATAAGACAAATAAAATTAATACTTCCTTTAGGCATAGGGATACGTGGAATAATAAAAGATATGTCATCAAGTACAGTTGTTAACTTCTCAGATCTTTGTTGATTGTCCTCAGGAAGAAATTTATTATTGATCGAGAAAAATGTAATCTCTGCTCCCATTAATCGATGAGAATATTGATCAATTGACAATAGGGAGATTGCCTCATCAGATGGAGAGATAAGTTTTTGTTTTGTTAAACTATCAAAGAATGGAATGAAGATAAAATCATCAACTTCTTCTCCATTTTTCTCTGGATTTAAAGAAATTAGCTTAATGCAATCATTGTGCTTGTTTTCTTCTAGAATTGTACCAAGCATGGCAGCCTTTGTCCTATACTCAGTTCTATTATTATAATCCGCATAAGTAGAAGCTTGTTCTTTATTTGTAAAGATCGCAATTGAAGAAATTCCTAAAGAGGGAATATTATGAAGAAGAATTTCACTGTCATTATCAAGTAAGTAGACAATTGAATAATAATTGATATCGACCTTAATTTCCTTTGAAAATCTTTTTAATTCAATAGTGTTCTTTAGCTGACCTTCAATTTTTTTTATCATTTCTTATTCCATCGGACGACGATATAAAGTAAGTCCGTCAAACATTTCCTTTTCAAACTTTAGGGACATTCCTATAAGACTTTCCCCATTTCCTAGAATCATGTATCCACCAGGCTTCAAGGCTTCGAAAATTTTTTCTAAAATAACCTGTTTGTTTTCCTTATCTTGGTAAATTAAAACATTTCGACAGTATATAACATCATACTTACTTTTATTGTAAATACCATTAAGTAGGTTGAACTCAAAGTAGTTTATTTTACTGTGAAGGTCCTTGGAAACTTGCCAGATATTCTCTTCATCTGGCATCTGTATGAAGTGCTTCATAAGAGTCGTGATTGGAAGACCACGTTGAATATCTAAACCGTTATAGATACCCTTTTTTGCTTTATCGAGAGCTTCTTTAGATATATCAGAAGCATCGACTTTGGTCTTTGCGTAAAACTCTGGATTTTTATCAGCAAGAGTCATAAGAATAGAAAGTGCTTCTTGACCAGTGCTTGCTGCTGCGCTCCAGATGTTAAAGAATCCTATCGATTTATTTTTACTAAGTTCCGGAATAATGTGCTTGATAAGTGCTTTAAAGGGCTTTTTATCTCTAAAGAAATATGTTTCGTTATTTGTTGAAATATTGATTAAGACAGCATGCATGTCAGGAGTAATATTTTCCTTATACAATTCGTAGAGTTGATTAGCGTCTTCTAACTCGAAGAAAGTGATAAGATCTCTGAAACGAGAGTCCAGTCTGTAATAATCTTTTTCAGTGTAGTTTATACCAGTTTTATTATAAATATAGTCAGCAAAGAACTTGTAGACTTCATTTGAAATACTCAAAATTACCTCGATTTTTTTTTACATATATAAAATATACTAAATTTTTGTTTATGATAATTAGGAATATTATTATAAAACAAAGTAATTCGATATGTTGAATTTGAAGTGCCAAAATGCACCGTGGAACAAAGCAAGGCAAAATAGTCGGGAATTAACTAGAGTTTTGATTTTATTAACTTAATCAGCTACAATATTAGTAGGTTGTTTTAAGACCTCTCAAATTAGGATGATTTGAACGAAAGAAAGGATTTCTCATGTTCACGACGGATTCGAAGCAGAATAACCCGAACTTTTTTAATCACGATTATACTCAGAAAAAAGCTTTATATAAGTTAGCAAATATTCAGGTTAAATTTGGAAAGAGAGAAGCTCTTCGTGATGTAAATCTGCAAATTAATGAAGGTGAAATAGTTTTTCTAACTGGAGTCTCTGGAGCAGGGAAAACGACATTGCTTAATGTTCTTGCGGGAAATATAAGACCGAGCAGTGGAACAATTGCTATGTCTGAGAGCAAATTCTCCGCACAAGTTTTTCAAGATCTAAGATTAATTGAAAGAATGACTTGTTACGAAAACTTGATGCTATCGTATGATCCAAGTCTTTATAAAAACAAAAATGAATTCCTAAATGATTTGAATGAATTAGCCAAAATACTAGGAGTAAAGTCGCATTTAAACTTAAAAATTCATGAGGCAAATGGCGGACTAAAGCAGAAGATCGCTATTATCAGAGCACTACTTACAAGACCAGAAGTATTTATAGCTGATGAGCCAACGAGCTCACTTGATTTTGATAATGCGAAAAGACTTTTTGATTTACTTAATATTTATAACTCCAAAAGAGGGATGACAATTATTTGGGCGTCTCATAATAGAGAACTTGTTCAAAGATTTGTTGGAAAAATCCTTCATTTGGATAACGGAAGATTAATTCACTCGGGGCATGCATGTTTTATTTAAGAGAACTTTTAAAATTTTCAGCAAAGAATGTCGTTCTTAGTGTATTTTTCTTATTCAGTACGGTACTTACCATTACAATATTTAGTAATTATTCTCATTTAGAATTAACAATAAAGAAACAAATTCCAAAATTTGAAAATGAGCATTATTTTAATGTGGTTGTAGATAAAAAGATAAGCTTATCTTCTCTAAAAAGAAAGGTAGAGGGCTTGCCAGGGGTAAAAAATCTTGAGGTTTTAGCAGATAAAAAAATTACATCGACTCTGGATCGAATTGCTCAAGAGTTTTCTATTGATGAACAGTTAAAGAGTGAAATGTCAGGTTTAAGATCTTTTAAATTAAGTCTTCAAGAAAATGTTAGTAAGAAGTCTATTGAACTCATCAGAGAGTACCTTACAAGAATTTCAGGTAAGCAAGAAATTATACTCGGGGCAATAAAGAAAAAAGTCGTCGATGATAAAGTAATTAAAAGGTTTCTTGTCCATGTGAAAAAATGGCCAATACAAATATTAAGTTTGATATCTATTGTTCTTTTTTTAACGACTCTATTATT
>CAWUIU010000338.1:0-4140 GCA_963922285.1 uncultured Oligoflexia bacterium
ATAACTTAGAAAGGTCTGCTTTTTTACTCAACAACCTTTTCTGAGAAAGAACCCAAAGTATACAAGAAGAACCATTTATTATTCCATGAACGAAACAAAATCCACTAATAACGACTAAATAGAGCTCACCACAAGACACAGTAATAATAAATTCTAAAAAAGATAACGTTGTTAGAAACAAATTTCGTAAAGTTTTACTTTGCCTTAATTTAACTAGAAACTATATTACATGCCAAAAAACATATCTCTTGCCATAAGTTTATGTAATTGCTAAATTATTCTCATTATGGGCCGATAGCTCAGTTGGGAGAGCACAACGCTGGCAGCGTTGGGGTCGCAGGTTCGATCCCTGTTCGGTCCACCATTTTTCGTAAGGTCTTTTTGAAGGCCTTTTTTTTCGCCCAAAAATCAAGTTAACAACATTCTAAACACTTATGAAATCAATTACTTGATATCTGGTGTTTGATTCTCGCGTCTGCTGCTTGAAAACCTATCAATGTGACTGGATATGGCTTGAGTTGGCTACCAAAGTAGCACTCATTTTTTAGGTAGCACGAATTGGTAGCAATCATATAGTTAACCATCTAATTTTATTTATGAGCAGTACACTGGCACTAATGCCGTTAACAAAGGAATTAAAATGAAAACTACTGTTAAACAAATTAACCCCAAGCCTCTATACTGATATTAGTATGAAACCTAAATATACTAAAATCAGTATATTATTGCTTTATACGAAAATTAGTATATAATATCACTATACTGATTTCCGTATGAGGTCGTTATGGATAAAGATATACAAATACAGAATATAAATACTTCGAAAGCTCTAGGGGTTGCTCTTAAGAGATTGAGAAAAAATTCAAAAATCAGTCAAGACCAACTCGCTAAAGTTTTAGACATGAGGCAAGCGACAATAAGTGATATTGAAAATGGCCGAGGAACACTGGACTCACTCTTTAAGGTAATTCAGGCTCTAAAGGTTAATCTCTCTGTATCTAATAATAGTGACTCTTCTAAAAATACAAAAAGTAACTCAAAGACTAGAAGTGTTCTTAATCTTTTAAGCGATTAGGCCAATTATGAAATCAAAATCATTAAATATATATTTGAACACTGTACCAGTTGGAATGCTAAAGAAAGCATCAAGTGGTGAAATCTCATTCAAATATAATGATGAGTGGATTGAAGATGGATTTGCTATCTCAAGATCTCTCCCCTTACAAGAAGACATTTTTAGAGGTGAAGTAGTTTCAAGGTATTTTGATAACCTACTCCCTGATAATGATGAAATATTAAAACTTTTGGCCACAAAGTTTGGAGCTGAAAGTACAAGATCTTTTGATCTGTTATCAGTCATTGGTAAAGACTGCGTTGGAGCATTGTCGTTTCTTCCAGCTGAAATTGCTGCTCCAAATGACTTTGAAATGAATTATACAAGAATTAATAATGCAGCTATTAAAAAACGTTTAAAGTCCCTTGGAAGCACTGCCCCTTTAGGAATGAACAAAGAAGAAGACTTTAGAATCTCAATTGCTGGAGCACAAGAAAAGACTGCATTTTTAAATATTGGTGGAAAGTGGCAGGAGCCTCATGGCCTTACGCCTACAACTCACATTTTTAAAACCTCTATTGGTGCACTCGGTGTTGATATCGACTTTGATGATAGTATTGATAATGAATGGGCTTCGCTATACATTATGAAAAAGATGGGACTTCCAGTTTGTGAAACTAGAATTGCAGAATTTGGAGATCAAAGAGCATTAATTATAGAACGCTTCGATAGAAAGTGGACAAAGTATAAAGGCAAAGAGGTTCTCATTAGAATTCCTCAGGAAGATATGTGCCAAGCACTAAGTATTTCTCCATTTAAGAAATATCAATCTGAGGGAGGGCCTGGAATTGTTGATATTGCAAAGTTTCTGATGGCCTCAAAAAATTCAGAAGATAGAATTAACTTCTTTAAAGCAATTATCGTCTTTGATCTACTCTATGCAACAGATGGACATGGAAAGAACTTTAGTATCTTCTTAGAAGAGGATGGTTTTAGACTAACCCCATTCTATGATGTCATGAGTGGTTATTTTCTCCACAAAAGAGAAAAACAACCTATTAATAAACTGAAGCTCGCCATGAAAGTTGGAGACTCTGGTCATTACTCTTTTAAAAGAATTTCTAAGAGACATTATAGAGAAACCGCAAAAATGTGCTCAATAAATAATGAGATGTTCGAAGAGATAATTAAAGACCTTAAAGAAAAATATGAGAACTTGAACATTAATGAAAAAGAATTAGACCCTCTTTTAAATAGAGAGACTCTCGATATCATACTGAAAGGTATGGCGAAAAGGGCCAAGGTTATATTTATCAATGATTAACATAGTAGTTTCAACAACTTAAAGATTGGGACACTAAGAATAAAACCTTAATACTCTGCTTTTTGAGTTCTTTTATGTTGCGATACACTACAGCTTGAAAATACTAAACTATTCTCATTATCAAATAACTATGATTCAATTATATAAATTAACTTTAGTATCAATATGTCTTAAAGGAGACCTTTGTATGAATAAGATTCTACAATTATTATGTTTATTAATTTTTTCATTTAGTTCTTTTGCATCAGACTCCATGGCTATTATGCAAAGGTCAGATAGAACAGTTGTTTTAATAAACGAAGATGTAAGTTCTACAAAGCTAGACTCTGTTATTAATCAACTTAGTTTAAATGATGAAGTAAATATCACTTCTAAGAGCAATGACATGAGTTTAAAGTGTAAACGTTCTGCGGGTGCTAAGTCATGTACTTTTATTTTTATTTCTTCTGATGAAGTAGAAGTAAATGGCAAGCAAACTTATTTTTATTCAGATAGTGCACAATCGCAAAATTTTAGAAGTAATGAGTTACTCAACATTAATTTTGAGAATTCCAAGGGCGATTCTTTTATTTTATGGATAGACCAATTTCAAGTTGCTGGTGAAATTACAAAAAAATAAATTTCTACAATACTTAATAATTTTAGAATAAGAGCACCCAAAGGGTGCTTTTTTTTTATGAAAGAACTCCAAAGCTTGAGTTGTACTGATCTATTAAGTGATGGACACACAAAAGCGATCTTTCTGCCAACTTAAGCACTAGAAATCATGTCTTTGAAGAACGGGACATCTTCCAAAGATTTACCTGTAGGTTCTTTCCTATATTTTCATCATGGATCGCTTAAGAATGCTATTTTGAATGCAGCATAAAGGAGTATTACTTGATGGAGTGGTCACTTTTTTCTTCGAGAGTTTGACTGACTTTAAAAAACTGAGAACTCATACAGTAGACCTCAGCTTTATCTAAAGTATCTTCATTTGTGACCTTTGAGATGTCAGAATATGCGTTTTCAATAATTTTTTCAACAGCGAAGGCAGCGTTTTTACTTAGAGTGAAAAAGTCCCAATTCACAAGGTTAATACCACCACTAAGTGCGCTAGACTTTTTTAAAACTTTACCATTATATACTCGAGGAAAAATGGAAGAGGCTCCTATTTTTGAAAGCTCCTCAGAAGATTTAGCGAATGAGTACCTGAGATCGTCAATTGACGCTTCTTTTTCACGTCCCTGAAATAATAGTCTTTCATAGAGTTTTTCAATTGTATTTTCAGTGATTTTTATAACGTCTAGACTTTCTAGAGTCTGTAACATTTCTTGTAATTCTTGATTACTGAGACCTGATTTGTCTTGAAGAAACATAGTAATTTTCGAGAGTTTTTTGTAGCTCGTCGGTATAATATCAAGCAGGCAGTATAAAAAAGTATATTTCCAGTTTGCAATAGTTAAGAACTCACTAGAATTGAGGTACTTTACATTGTTATCTTTTTTATCATTTAGGATATTATTAACTCTTTGTTTTATCTCATTATTTTTTTTCTCAAGTTCCGTATAAACATTCAAGAGATCATCTTTTTCAGATTGTGAAAAATTCAACTTACCTAGTATCTTTGTCGCGATTGTTACTGAAATACTATCTTCCCCATTAAAAGCCTTTGACAAGACCCCTGGAGAGACATCAACTGATCTAGCAAATGATCTTAATGAATATGCAGAGTTATTTTTCTTTCTTTTTTCAAATTCGTCTAATATCCAAAGATTGTGTT
>CAWUIU010000339.1:0-4139 GCA_963922285.1 uncultured Oligoflexia bacterium
TGTTTGAATATCCTCCAAAAGATAAGAACGTAATATGCTTTTCTTCTGGTCTCAATGAATCTTTTTCAGGAGTATTTGAAAGAATATTAACAAGAATAAGATTACAGGCTATTAAAAATTCAAAAAAAGGAGCGGAAGGATTTTATTACTTAGGTATTAATAATAATCAGTTCTTTTTTAATTCGAGCTGGTTTCCTTGGCTTCTAATTACAGCAATAACAAGAAACCCTAATGGTAGAGCGGCAAACTTTTTAAGAAGTAAGAAAAAGAAAATAATAAATTTTCAAACACAATTAAAAGTACCTAAGGGCTATATTGATAGGATAAATTCTGAATATGAAAGATCCGAAAAAACAGGGGAAGCCACTGAATTGTTAAACTCAGGTTTTCATAAATTCCTTAATGATTTTGTTCCTTTAGAAATTGATATTGAACAACAGAAAGGTACAAAAAGTTATACTATTGATACCTTTAAAGATTTTTCATCTGATGTTAAATTTTTAGAAAAGTCAGATGAAGAGAATCAATCTAATGATGCTGATGAGTACAAAAACTATTTAAATACAATTCTCAGAGATGAATCTATAGGAGAAGTTATAGACTATGGAAGCTATTCGTATTTTCATTATCGTAGTGTTTTTCATAGTGATGTTTTTGAACTTTTTAACTTGTTACAAATCTTGCTGCAGGAAACAGGGAGTAATCCTTTTGTCGTTGAAAAAGCAACACAGATCCAATTCGAGTCTGATGGAAAGAAAATAGATTTGAGTGGATTAAGTGATGGAGAGCATCAGATTTTATCAATCCTAAGTTTACTTGATTTATTTGACTCTGAAGATACTATTTTTCTTTTAGATGAAGTTGATAGTCATATACATCCTAGATCAATTTATTCTTTTTGGGACAGCTTAAAACAATCTCAAGGATATATCTTAGCTAGTACACATAATGTTGTTTCGATGGCACGACAAAATGTTAATTATCTCTACTTTTTTAATGAAGGCTTAATTGTAAATGACATTAGAAAGAAAAGTAGCGTTTTAGAATTAATACATGGAAATTATTTTTTTAATCATGTTTCATGTTCAATGTTTTTACAATCAAAGAAATTAGTAATCATTGACAATGTAAATGACTGGTTAATATTTATTGAATTGATGCGTAAGTCAGGTAGATGTGTGGCCTCTCTAGAGAATGATTATTGTGTGTTTAGTGTGCCATCCAATTACGATGTTGGAATGGATGGATCTGAGATAGGAAAAAAGAAAAAAGAGTGGGTTCATCTTTTTGCTAATACAATAAAGCAGCACGTTGAGGATGGCGTAGCGATTGATTTAGATAGAATATTTTTAATCTGTGATAAAGATGACTTTCCTGTGAATCGTATTTTAAAGACTAAAGGGGGATACAATATTCCTCTTGGAGGAAGTCAAAAAGAAAAAATTAGTGGGAAAAAATCTATCTATGTGGATACTATTGTGTGGAATAGGCGTTATATAGAAAATTATTTATTATCACCCACAGCTTTAGATCAATATAAGACTGATTTTGAAGCAATGGAGGTTAATGAATTAGAAGAATATGTCGAAAAAAAAGAATATTTGCCAGTTGATGGGAGGAAGGAACATATCATAAAATTGCTTTGTGAGATGCCAGATAGGCATATTACATGTTCTACTCAGCTTAACTCTCATGTTCTTCAAGAGAGTAGATGTAAAAAGAAATTTAGGGACATTTTGTCTGATGAGAATGGCCTAAACCTAGATAAGCTCTTTTCTTACGTGTCAAAAATGGATGACTCAGATATTGATCCGTATTTATATGATGTTTACGATTATTTAATAAAAGTATAGCTGAATTTCCTATCCGCCAGACCCATCACCAAGAACTCTTTTTAAAAGAAAATCAGTATCTAGCTTCTGCTTTTTGAAGTAATCCGTTGGGCTTTTATGTAAAGCTGGTTTTTTAAGAATTAATTTTTCGATATCATAAGAATCAATGACTGAACCTTCTAAAAGCTCAATGTAATCAACTTTGTTATTACGATCAAAAGCAAGTTGAATAGATTCAACCTCTCTATCTACATTGATGAATTTACCAGTGTGTAATTTAACAGCTTTGATATCTGAAAAGTTAAGTGAAGGAAGATCTTGAGAATAAACATTAGTTCCCAAAGTTAGAGCAGATAATATAAATAGGCTATTTAGCGTTTTCATTATTGCAGTTCTCCCTTTTCTGTATATGGCAGAAAAGTACTTGATACGGACACAGTATAGTGTTTGATATCTCCATTGTACATAGGGTTATTGTAAATTTGATCCTTACGTTCATTGAAGTGTTTTTGGTTTAGTTTTTTCAATGCCTTAAGGCCATCCTCATTGATCGATTCTGTCTGGTTACTCATCCAGTTATGGATAGAGCCAGCTTCATCTAATCTATAATGCTTCATAGACATTTCAATTCTTTTCTTCGTCTCTGCAAATGAAAGCTTGAAATTATGATTTGCACCAATATAGCGACCATTTTTATCAGCAATGATAAGGCCTTTTTCAACAAGATGATTCAGTCTTTCTAGGCCGATTGCACCAAGGTGATATGATACTTCTTCCTCTGTTGTTCCTGACTTTGTTGAGGCAAGGTTAAGGATTAAGAAATAGTTTTCACTAGTGAAGAATTCACGGCTTTGTTCATCAACAAATTTGTATTCTTGGTTATGACTAAAGTTAATATTCATAACTTTAGCGATCTCAGGATGAAACTCACTCATGTACTTATATAGAAGCTCATCTTCACCAAGTGCATTGAATATTTTAATTACTGTTTCAGACTGAGGATTCCCCTTTAGGGTCATAATCCTTCTTAGAGTCGTATATGGAACAGTAGTTTTATCTTCGATATTTTGTAGATTTAAATTAGGTCTTTTTGATAGAAAGTTATCGATACAGTTTTTCACCTGAATACATTTTCTTTGATTAATGTCGTCGTTTAGGTTTACCGTTTCGATAAATTGTCCCTCTCAAACTGCGTCAAAGTCAGTGGTCTGTCTCTTTCTTTCTACTTTCGTAGCAATGCACAACTTATTTGTAAAATAAAAAATAGCTATTTTTAGATTTATTTAACCACCATGGTGAAAGTCAGAACGAGTTTTCAGTAGTTTATATGAGTCAGTATTTAAAAATAATCACCATGGCGTTCAAATAAGGCCTTTTCGCGAAATCGATTTGAAGAAATATATTGGGCCTAATAGATTTGTTTCCACTGAAACATAGAATTTATTTGAAGCAGGTAATGCAAAGAATAGATCAAGGGTAAGTTAATAACTGTAGGGTGCCATTGAGCAGACCTTGAAGTTAGGAAAAATAATCTTAAACCTTTGTGTCTTTTTCAAGCAGGAGGCTATCTACATTTTTTTGGAGGAATTTAGAAATGAAAAGGGCAAGCAAAGATATCAGACACTATTTTAGAGAAATCTTAGGAACTCTTTCAGTAAAAGAAATCATGTCTAACGAGAATTTAATCGAGCGAGCTACGAGAGTAGAAAAGCTAATTCTTAAAATGGCATAGGAGAGGGGAACTTATGAAATCTTTAAAACAAGAAGTATTAACATTTATCAGCACAATTTCAAAAAGAGAGTTAAAGAAAAATCCAGACCTGAGAAGAAAGTTAAAGCAACTTAATAGGTATCTAAGAGAATCATACTCTCAAGAGAATAAAGAGATGTTGAAATACTTAAATGCTGATCTCTTATTATCAAATTAAAAACAAAGGAATTTTATAAATGAAGTTATTGATATTTTTATTAATTACATTAAATCTTATTTCATGCTCCGTTAAATCAGATGGAGAAGAGAGCTCACAAGAGCAAGCGAAATATGAACCATTAAATAGCAATCTTGATTCAGATGGAGACTTTATCTCAGATAAGGATGAATTAGCGCGAGGTCGAAATCCTCTAATCGCAGATATTCCAAGAACAAGAGTTAGATTTTTACAAAACTATAAGATTGAAGTCTTTTATAAGAGTTTAGAAAGCGGAGACGAAGGAAGCTTTCAGATTGATACAAAGCTAGGATCTAATGACCCGAGTTTTAAATATAGGGTAGGTAATGTCTTCTTAAGAGAAAATAGCTTTAAGAGT
>CAWUIU010000340.1:0-4129 GCA_963922285.1 uncultured Oligoflexia bacterium
ACATAAGGAGCAACAAATAAAATATCATCTGGAGTAACAAAATCACGTCCCTTTATAAATGCATAAGACTTCGCCATCTCCCTAAGGTTTAATGCTGGTCTGATTGAAATATGACAACGATATTCTTCACGAACTTTTTGTGACAAATCGAGAATTAGACTTAAAATCTTTTCATCAACAGTAATGTGGTCTTTTAGGTCAGAAATCTTTTTTAATTCTTCGACATTAAAAAGACTATCAACGACTGTATTATGACCAAGAGATTGCTCAAGAATTAGTCTCTCCAATTCACGATTCATTTTCCCCATCGTGAAGGCGATAGCAAAACGATCGAGTTGAGATTCAGGAAGTTCAAACACGCCAACTTGATCAGAGGGATTTTGAGTCGCAATTACCACAAAGTTATTTTCGAGTTCATGAGTAACACCTTCAATTGTAACGACACGCTCTTCCATCGCTTGTAGAAATGCACTTTGCGTCTTAGGAGTGCCTCGATTGATTTCATCAGATAACAGTAAGTGAGAAAAGATAGGACCTTTTTGAAACTCAAAAGCTCCTTCTTTTTTGTTAAAGAAATTATAACCAAGAATATCAGAAGGCAGTAGATCATTAGTAAATTGCACACGATTGAAGTTCAGGCCAAACAAAAGCCCCATTGTCTTTGCGAGAGTCGTTTTACCCATTCCAGGACTATCTTCAATTAAGACATGATTATTAGAAATAATAGCGCAAATGAGAAGATCAATTTGTTCTGGTCGCCCAAGTATTATTGAATTGGCGATATCTGATAATTTATGTATAGCTTCTAATGTATTCATAATAGTATTTTGCTTTGTCATAGTTATACTATTATACAACTTGCAGTTAGTTAGAGATAGTAATAAAAAACAACTTAACCGAGTTTAATGATCAAACTTCTGGTCAAGTTCTCTCAGGTTATTGTAGAGATTTACAAAATGAACCTTATTCTCTAGATTAACACGATTACTTTGTAGAGCATGAAATGAAACTGTATTTTTCAGCTTCTTCTCAAGTACATCATAATATTTCTTATAATATTTTTCCGCTTGTGGCTCAGATGTACTTCCAAGGTAAATGAAAGATCGAGTTGCCTCTGTCGCTTGAATAGTTTCACTTAATGCACCAGCAGGGACATTCGTTCCCAAATAAATCACATCATAGTTTTTTGAAATCAAAAGTAAAGTTGACATCAAAAGTGGTATTTCATCAAAACTTCCTTCCACAGTTGAGATAACAACTTTTTTTAGGTTTTGATTTTTCTTTCTCGATTTAAAAATAATTTCTCCTAAATGAAACTTTAAGAGTGAATTAAATGCAATTTCTTGTGACAGAGTAAGTTCTCTTCTTGCTATCATGCCACCAATTTTTTGCAGCAGAGGAATAAGAATTTTAATGACAATTTCTCTAATATTAGACATGAGCTTTATTTTATTAAGCTCGTGATCGACAATTTCGAGACGATAAGCACCTAGAGCTAAGAGCATATTTTGTAGTGATGCTTCTAGGTTATAATCTGTGGTCGTTACCTCAACCTCTTCATGTTGATTAACTTTTCCAAGTGAATCAAGAAGTTCCTTGAGTTCATCAATAGAAAGGTTGGCAACCTTACCGATGCTGTGCCCTAGAGTACAAACCTGATTAAGAAGTACTAACTTCTCTAAATCCTTCTCATTATATTCACGTCTGCCAGAATCCGAACGAGCTGGAACTACGGCCTTGTACCTTTTCTCCCAAGCTCTAATAGTATGGACCCCAACACCTGACATCTTTGATACTAATTGGATCGAGTATTTACCTTTGATAACTAACTCCTGACACGGTTAACATTGGTTATATTAAACCATTATATTACAAGATCGTATTTATTGCCTAGGTTTTGTCTACCCCTATTTATCTGAACACCTACTATAATATCAAATATATAGAGCTAAACATCTAAAAGGGAGATTAATATGAAGATTCTAATGACAGGTGGAACAGGATTTGTCGGTCAGCTAATTACTGAAAAACTACTAAAGAATCAAGAAATCTCGGATATTTACATCACCTCAAGATCTGATAGGGACTCAACTCATAAAAAGATAAAGTACATCAAATGGAATCCTCTGGATAGTGAAGATAAAATAGACAATGAAATTATCTCTAGTCTCGATGCAGTTATAAATCTCATGGGTGAAAGTATAGCTTCCGGAAGATGGAGTGAAGAAAGAAAAAAAGCTATTTATGACTCGCGAATCATTGGCTCACGAAATCTCATCGACCAATTAAATGAAAATGGAACAAACTTAAAAGTCTTTTCTTCAACTTCTGCTATTGGCATTTATGAAGCCAACACTGGTGAAAAGATAAACGATGATCACCAAACAACGAACGACAACTTCCTAGCAAAAGTTTGCCAAGATTGGGAAAAAGTCGTTGATGAATTAAAAGGTGATGCTCGAAAAGTAATTTTTAGAGTTGGAGTTGTCCTTGGAAAAAATGGTGGTGCTATGGCCAAGATGATTCTCCCTTTTAAAATGGGAGTTGGAGGAATCCTAGGCGATGGAAAACAAATGATGTCTTGGATTCACCGTGAAGACTTAGCCAACCTCTACATCGAATCCATATTTAGTAAAAAGTTTAATGGTACTTATAATGCTGTTGCACCAGATGCTGTAACAAACTATGACTTTACCAAGGCCCTTGGAAGAGCGGTGAAAAGACCTACAATTTTTCCAGTACCAGAATTTGCTCTTAAAATTATATTTGGCGAGATGTCTTCAGTCCTTCTTGATGGACATAATGTTCATCCTAAAAAACTAAAAGACCAGGGCTTCGAGTTTACTCATCCGCAAATCGATCGTGCCCTAGTCTTCAGTATATGAAACGATACAAGTAAATCTCGTTTGAGAATTACTGTAACTTAATAAGGTGCCACACTCCACCTAGACCGTCTCCTCTGGTCTCTCCTGGTTGAGTGTCATTAAAAAATAAATAAAGTGGTCGAGAGTTTAAAGCTATTTGTTTTTCACCATTTTCTCGCACAACTATCGAAAATGGTAAGGGTAGCTCCTCGGCCTCAGTTAAAACTGGTGGCCAAACTCTTAAGCAACGTCCATGACAATTAGAAATACCCTCTTCATCTTCATCGAATGTATAAACAGTAAGTCCTTCAGCATTCGTAAGTATTGTCTTAATTGAATGAGAGCTCCCAAAACTTAACTCATCCATTGAATTGATGACATCTTCCAATTCAAAAGCAAAGGCTTGCCCTAACAATAATAATAACAAAATAATTTTTTTCATCTTTCCTCCTGTTAAATTATTTCTAGCAAGCACCTCATGCTTAAACTATCTACATTCACGTATACCTGCCATGTAGTGTTAGCTATAGTTGGCATTTTTTCGGAATCAATCACATATAAAAACAACAACTTACCTGATTATTGTTACATTCCCACACTCCACTATACTGATAAAAATTTATGGGTGTGATTTGAAAAATATACTATTAATAATACTTTTATTTTACTCGTGTGCTGGACCAACAAGTCCATTTGGTAGTTATATCGTAAAAAAGACTCCTGTCTATATGGAGAAGAAACAATTAGATAATGATCTCACTCTAAGATTGAAGCCTGATCGTCAAAATCTGCATGATAGTCATCATTTACAACTAGAAGTATCAACAAATAACAATCAAGAAATTGATAAAGATGATATCGTCGTCATTTGGAACGGTATCGATATTTCTAAAAGCTTTAGTAAAACTGCAAAAACGAATGTTTTTGAGAATAAAACATTATTTACCTTTCGAGATTTCAGCTTACCAAATAATAAATTACACGAAATCGAATTTTACATCACTCATCAAGGTAAGAACTACTATAAGAATTATGAAAAACCGACTTGTAACATATATGAAAAAAACGTCATTACAAATACGGGCAAATTTAAAGTCGATAAAAGTCTAATTAATGAAATAACAAAGAGTGCATATGAACATGACATCAACCCTAGTCTACTCACTGGCCTTATTGCAGCGGAGTCTTCCTTTAAGCCAAGGGCCGTGAGTTCTGCCAAGGCTATTGGATTAACCCAAGTAACTCTCCTAGGCCATCTTGAAATT
>CAWUIU010000341.1:0-4119 GCA_963922285.1 uncultured Oligoflexia bacterium
ATCATGGTTAAAAACGATAGGATTGAAGAAGCAAATAAACGACTAAAAGAATTAATAAATGTTTTTGTATCAGAGTTTGATGAACGAGGTTCTAATTCAAAAGAATCACAAATCTACCTTACAAACATTCATTTTTTTCCAATTACAAAATAGTTAAGTATCGAGGAGTAAAATGGGTATTGGTCTAATGGAAGACTTTAAAGATGAAGCAATTGAACTTATCGAAATGTGTGAATCAACATTTATAGAATATATAGACTCCAACAAGGAAGAAAAAGAAAAACGATATAATATACTATATAGCCTTATTCATAGTCTGACAGGTTCAGCAGGTCTTATCGGCCTAAATGCTCTTCAAAGGCATATGAAACTATTAGAGGAGTCGCTATGTTCATATCCCAATGGCACAATAATACCAGAAAGTATATGCCAACATTTTTTATCTGGACTTAAAGTAGCAAGAGCTATAATTGATGGAAATGATATTGATGATACTTACAATTACACACAACTATTAAGCAATAAAAATATCAATGACGAAATTACAAATGAAAAAATAGAAAATAATATATCCATAAAGCAGATCCTAGAAGAAGAACTCCCTATAATTACATATTCGTTAGAAGAAGAAACAGATCATTTCATCAATAAAGAGTTTACTCAACTGAATATATATAAAATTAATGACTATATAATTGAAAAGGATTTAACTAATTTAGGTGAACCTGCAATATTTATCACAACACCAAATGCTTTAGAAAATCTTGAAAAGCAACTCTCATCAAAGACAAACTTTCATCCAATTATCATCATTAATGATAAACCATACAAAGGATATATAAATTGGCAAAGGTCGTATGGCATAGAACACTTGAAGTCACTAATAGAAACTACATATCGAGAAAAAATGATAAAGTTTTACTTTCAAAAATCAATGACGCTACTTGTTTATCAGCTGAGCGATTTAGAAGGATACCTAAAAGAAAACAATAAAGAGATTATACTAAATACAATTAAAGAAGAATTAGGTTCGTTACTTCGCGTGCAAAATGAGGTATTCAAAAATGAGTAAAATAATAGTTGCATCAACGAATCCTACATTAACTGATAAAATCAAATCTATAATTGGCTCCTTCGCATCGAATTTCGAATTAATTATAATCAATAATAAAACTGACTTACTAAATACTAAAGAAGAATGCGTTATTATAATAGATTTCAACAATAAAGAATTTGAAAATCAAGTAAATAACATAACCAAAATTATTGATGAGAGAGAAGGAAAAATTCTACTTATTTTAAACGATTTACAATTAGAAGCTGAACAATTCAAAACTTTAGAGGATTACATAGTACCCCATGACTTTAAACTCTTAGATTTTTGCGCAAAACTAGGAAGCCTACTAAACACGAAAAGGATTGAGTATTTTCCAATTGAAATACAACACTTTTTAAAAATATCAAAATTCACCTGTGAAACGTACATTAGAATTGGCAAGAGTAATTTTATAAAAATTGCAAATCAAGACGACGAGATAACAAATGAACTTTTAAATCACTATAGAGCCAAAAAACTAAATTTATTCTATGTACATGCCAAAGATTTTTTTACAAAGTGTAATAGTCTTTTTAACGACAATATTGTTGACAAGACACATTTCCCAACAAAAGAGCAATATGCTCAAAAATCTCATGAGATCTTGCACAATATGATAAAAGATATGGGTATCAATGAATTTGTTATATCCAATGTAAATGAGACTTTAAAAGATGTTGAAAAATCTTTAAATAATCCAAAGTTAAAAGAAGTTTTTGAGTTATTTAACAGAAGTAAAGGTACTTTTCTTTATGATCATAGTTATTTGACTCTGACTTTTTCTCTTTTACTTTGCAAGCACATGAATTGGGAAAACCCTCAAAACAGAGAAAAGCTCTCCCTAGCATGCATGTTACATGATTTGGCAATAAGTGATCCAAAGATTGCATTACACGAGAGTACCACTAAAGACAAATTTAACGAGATCGAAGATAATATTGTCAAAAAGATAGAAAGTCATTCGGAAGTTATGGCAACATTGCTAGAAAAAGATCCAGATATTCCTCAAGAAGTCATAAATATTGTAAGAAAACATCATGAGGGCCTAGGACCTGAGCAATCTTGGCCTAAAGGCTTAAATGGTGTAAATTTAACTCAACTTGAATGTCTTTTTATTATTGCTCATGGATTTACTCTTGAGCTATATAAATATGCATTCAACCCATTGAAAATAAAGCAAGCAATGAAATCTATAATAGTTAAATATAATTCAGGCAATTTCAAAACACTTCATAAAGCTTTAGAAATGACAGTCACTGAGGACATAAAACCTCAATTCTAATAAAATTCTAGCCATGAAACTTTAGTATTTCGACAATGGGCAACTAGTTTAGCATTGTTCTTAAACTCACTAACCCCTAAAGAAACACAGTTCTTTGACAATTTGTAATTATCTTTGATTTTATGGATTAACACATTCTTTTTAAGAGTATAGAACCCAGATGTTTCACCATAGATGGATTTGGTATCAGTAAAAATTGCGGGTTTAGAGTTTCTAATGACACCTTTGAAACTTTGCGCAAATTGAAGACCAGGAAAACTACTTTCTCTATTAATTTCAACTTTAGATACAACTTGTTCATTTGAGTTTAAGAACATACTATAAAGATGATAACGAGTTTCTACAAATGAGATAATAGATGAATTAAATTTAAAAGAATCAATAATGTCACTAATTGGATCATTCCACCCCTCAGACTTGAAAAAAACTCGATTACTACCATCAAATTGTGACATTTTTACTAGGTTTCTACGAAATCTTTTTGAAATAACAAAGTTCTCACTATAATGATTAGCTTGTATTGACCTAACTCTTAAAATCTTATTTCCTTGGATAAAGTTATCGACAAGTGAACCAAAAAATACCTCTTGATCTTTAAATGCTATATTGACGTTTTTCTTGTTTCCATTTTCTCCAAGTGAGTAAGACAAAATGACTTTTCCATTTAGAAACTCTTGATAACTCTGGTTTAAAACTCCATTAATCTCAACTTTAGAAAAATAATCAAGATCAAATTGCTGACGAATATTTTTTATAAACTCGTAACTTTCTAAAGTCCTTAAATTTATAATGACTTGTTCATCATCGATCTGTGGATACAAGTAATATGGTCTGATTTTAGAAATGTTAGGAATTCGATCAATAGCATCGTTACTATTATCTTCATCTGGTAAAGTAAACTTTTTTACTAATAATGGTACGTTAATTCGTCCATAAGCCTTTGTTTCTATAGAAATGAATGAGAAGTTAATTTCACCTCGATTAAAACCGATGGTACCGAAATTAGAAGCTCGTAACCTCCAAGTGTTATTAGTAAATAATTTACGACCATTTTGGTTAAATATATGAAAAACATAAAATTTCTTGTCTTTCGAAACACCATAAACCATGTAGTCAAGGTTTCCATCTAAGTCTATATCAGCTTCAAAAACGGCACCAACATCTGTGTTCTCAGAAAATCTTAAGAGAACAGGTTTGTATTTATCACTTTCTTTTTTGAAGATAACGAGTTGATCGACGGAATTATTTGATCCTATATAATAATCTTGACCATCCTTATTTTTGAAACGATTGAAGACCCTTTTTAAATTAGAGCTCTTATTCGTTCTACCGATCCTAATAATCTGATTTAGATTTTTATAAGGAAGTGGAAAGCGCTTCACACCACTAGGTGTTACAGATAAGTCAATTTTAAAACTTTCCGTCTTACCCTTGTATGCTAATTTAAAGCTAACCGTTTTATTACTCTCAAAATTTACAACTTTAGCATTAAACTCACCAGACGTCATTTCAGGAGAAAGCACAACTTTTGATTTGATAACTGAAACATCATCTTTATCTGACGATAGTATAAATTCAGTTTCTTCAGAAATAAGTTGAGCAGACAATGGTATCGCGAAAGTACCATCAGACTCGATAGTAATCTGTTTATACAACTTATTATCGATAATTGGTAATTTCTTAACAAATTCTAAAGCTTTATCAAAGTTTACTATTTTTATGTTATTTTTAATTTCTGAAC
>CAWUIU010000342.1:0-4116 GCA_963922285.1 uncultured Oligoflexia bacterium
TTCTTGATCCGGCTTTAAAGCCTCCGATGTTCTCTTAATTAGATTTTAGATTCTTTATAAGTATCTATGCGTATGCTTTTAAAGAATGATTGCAACTAATTAGATGAATCTTATTGAAATTCAATAACAACTTATCTTTGATAACGGTATTGCTTGTAGATGCCTGACCTCTAGTGGCAATGCCAGATAATAGAATTGATTCGTCGAGTAATAAGCGTAAACATGAATTTGGTTACTTTAAGAGGTTAGTGTGGGAGAGGTCTCCCCATATAAAAAAGGAAAAATGAGAATGAAGAGTAGTTTATTAGTCATCTTTATTAGTATTTGTACATTTAATACTTATGCTAAATGTAACCTTAAAAGTTCAAATGATATCTTAGAGCTAGTTAAGAAAAACCATCCAAGTATTGTTTTTAATGAGGCAAAGGGAAAGGCTCTTGAATCTACTATAGAAGTTGCAGGACAAAGACCTAACCCTGAGTTAGATGCCGAGAGTACTGTTGGTGACTCAATTGAGGGAAATATTTATCGCACCTCTGTTTCTCTGAAGCACACTTTTGAGCTAGGCGGAAAACGTAACTCAAGGATTAATGTTGCAAGAAATACATTTAAGACTGGCATGGCGGTAGCAGAATTTGAAAACCAACAAACTATAATTGATACAGTTATTAAACTTCACCGTTTGAGGCAAGTATATGAGTTGATTCCTCTTTATAAAGAGTCCTTAGATGCATTCAATAAAATTTTAAGAACTATCAAGAAGAGAAAGTCTCTTTCTCCTGAACAACAGGTAGAAGGTGAAACTCTTGAATTAGCTGTAAATGATTATAAGCTTAAAATCTCACAGCTTAATTCTGAAAAAATGAATCTAACAACTCATTTGTCTTTCTTTATGGGAACAAACTGTATTATCCCACGAAACGCTCTTCCTTATACTGTAAACTTAAGTGAGAATTTTAATAGTGATATAAAAGTTGAAAACTACTCAAAGCTTAAAGTCGCATCACTTGCTTTAGAGTTGGCAAAATCGAACTTAGATTTAGAAAAATCTAATAGTTATCCAGATCTTCAGATTGGGCCAACTTATGAATATGAAAAAATTAATGTCAGCCAAACAAACACTGTCGGTATAGCGCTAACAATGGACTTGCCAATACTGAATGTTAATGGTGGTGGTAGAGCAAAGGCATCTAAAGATGTTTTGGCGGCAAGCCTGAACTTGAGGAACATTAAGAAAGAAAGTAAGTTAGATATTCAATCGTGGGTCCAAAAGTACAGCCAATATAAAGATTCATTAAAGACCATTGCAAATAAAGAACAATTAGAAAAAAAGCATAGAAAAATTGAATCTCTATTTAAAAGAGGAATTATTTCTACATCTCTTGTTATAGAGTCACACAGACAGTTAATAGAATTTTTTAATACAAGATTTGAATTTGAAAATGGAGCAACGGAAGCTCTTTGGAATATATATAAATTAAATGGGCATATTGAGAACAAAAAACTTTAATACCTAGTAAGGGGGATATTATGAAGTCAAAAATAATACTTATGGCATTTATGTTACTTTCACTAATTGCTTGTAGTGATAGCGAAGAAGGACTAAAAGAACAAACAGTAATTCAATCGAAAGAAGAAATTAATGCTCAGAATCAAAATCTTGAAGAGTGGGCAGAAAAACTTGAAATTGACTTAGATAAAAGAAGAACTTTTATCAATGCAGTTGAAGGAGAATTTGAAGGACAGTTTTCCGTAAAAGAATCCACTTACATGATCCGCTTGCTAATTACACCAACTATACCAGATTATGATGTTGATCGAACTAGAACACTAGCAGAGCTAGAATATGAACTTCAAAACTTAAACTTAAACATTCAAATAATGCAATGGAACCCTAATAGTCAATTATCAGCCGTTGGCTGTGTTTTACAAAATGTTAAGCCTGACCTTAAGAAAGGCATCATGAATTTGATTTCAGAAGGCTGCTCAAATACATATCAGTTATTCTTATCTGACGAACCAAGTGACGTACAAAACTTTGATGATCAAGAGATATTGATTCAAAGCCGTGATTTAGCAAACCAGATTAAAGATGGTGCAATAAACTACATTCAAGACTTTAGAGGAAAACTGAGATCTAGCACAAACGCAATGATTTATAACTTCTCTCTTTCTAGGATTTAATTATGAAATATATAACACTAATATCTTTAATCATATTTGCAACATCATCCTTTGCAGCACCGATTGAGTTAAGGCTAGAAGATATTGCAGAAAAAGTATCCAATGATAACTTTTTAGTTATTGAAAATGCGGAGCGAGTTTACCAAAAAAAAGAAAATATAAAGTTTTCCCGTGCTAATTTACTTCCAAAATTAAATATTTGGAATCTACTTAAGCTTCCAGCGGTTTTTGTTGACCCACTGGCTGTTGGAGATATTATCCAAGACTTTGCACCATTTTTAGTTCCAGCAAACTGGTTTAAAGTAGCTCAGTCTAAGCATCTTTATAAAGCTAGAAAGGAACAGTATAGAGCACTTTGGGCAAATGAAGTTAATACTGCAAAGCTACTATTTATTAGTGTTTATCGTGACGAAGCTTTTGCAAACCTTGTTTTACAAAAGCAAGAGAAATACAAAGAAATAATGGAAATTGCAAAGACCAGAAATATTTTTGGTAATGGTAACCTATTTGCTTACAACTTAGTAAGGGATAGATATCTTTCACTAGTAGAGGACTCACGAAATCTTGAAAACTTAGTTTACTCAGAGATTAAAGAGCTACAGTTTTTAACAGGTATTAATAACGAAGAAGATGTGGTGATTAAAGCTCCATTACTTCCAAAGCTAGAGGGAGCTTCTAAAGTTGATTTTTCTAAAATTATATTTAAGGCCATAGAAGCATCCCCTGAAGTCTTTCAGTATGAACACCTGATAAATGCTCTTTCTAAAGTGAGGGGACAAATTAACTTTAATATTTTAGGAACATCTACATTCTCAATTGGTGAAGGAAATGGAGTTTTTGATCATATACCAATTCAAGATGGTTTGGGGTTTGGTATGGGAGCTAGCATACGAATCTCTAAATCAGAGGGTAGAATATTAAAGACACAACTTAAAGGAACGATAGAGACTATTAAGAGACAAGTAAATGTTCTTGTTAAAGAATACAATTCCTTGATTCATAACTATTCTATTGTTCAAGAGAGAATCGAATTAGCTAATTCTAATTATGAAGCAATGATGAGCCATATCGCGATTGGTGGAACCCTTAACGTTATGGAAATGGTCGATATTTTAGATAATCTATTTGCATCTAAAATATTACTACTCTCATATCAGTTTCGATTTTCAGATTTAGTAGAGAAACTAAAAAGGATCACTTTTAGTGGTGATTATAGTAGTGGCCCAGTATTAAATATAGAGGAGTAGAATTGTGAAACTTAGAAATATAGCGTTTTTTATTTTCAGTATTTTTATTATTCAAAATATATATGCAAGTGAACGACTATGTAAGAAAAGACCTGGGAGTAAAATCCGAAAATGTAAAACAGTTAACTCATCTACTGCTGAAGCGACTAGAGTAAATGGTATCTTAGACTTTGAGAATATTAATCTAAGAATTTTGGACGAGGAATCGTTTCAGAAATTTGATGTAGATTATCTTGTTGTTATTAATGATTTCTCACTAAAGATTACTGAACTTAATGATTATATAAAAAATAATATAGGCACACGAAGAAAGAGAAAACGATTAGTTAAGGAGATAAGATCAGTTATGGAAGTCGGAGAGTTATGCTCAGCAACTCTCATTAAGAAAGAAGTGGTTGAAGAGATTAAAGATAAATGCATTGAAGGGTATTTTGATGTTTGCCCACAATCATTTTCTAATTATCTTGAGAGCTCTTATGAAATTCTTAATAATTTAAAGAGTTTGTTCGGAAGTACACACTTAGATGCATCAGAATGTAGTAAATATTATAAACAGGAGATATAAATGAATCGTAAATTAATATTATCAGGAATTATTGTAACTTCTCTTCTTGGATTTAGTTCTTTTGCAGAAGATGGACATGATCATAGTTCTCATGGAACAAAAGAAAAGCATTCTAAAGAG